>JAIDPG010000215.1 GCA_029062865.1 Oscillospiraceae bacterium | reverse complement strand
CTGTGACGGACGCGGGCGCTGACGATCCGTTGCCGCTGCCGCTCTTGTTCTCCGAGCGTTCTCCGCAGGCAGTGAGAGTAAGTGCGGCGGCTAAAACCGCCGCCAATGCAATCTGTTTTTTCATAGTGTTTTCCCTTTCCTTTCTTGCGATAACGGGAGGTTAGCAGTATCACTCCCGATATCGGCACGATCATTGCCCATTCTCCGCGTTCAGAAACGTCCTGATCTGCTTATAGGTGTTGGAAATGCGCTTGCGGACCGTCTCCTCGGAAATACCAAGAATATCGGCGATCTGCGAGTTCGTCATACCATGGATGACCTTAAGCTCAATAACGCTTCTGCGCGCTTCGGACAGCTGTGAGATAAACGTTTTCAGCTCACCGGCGGCAATATTTCCGATCACTGCGTCCTCGACCGACAAGGTCTCGCCCTCGGTTTCCTCGTCCAGCTCGTCAAAGCTGTTTTGAAGCTGATCCTTCATTGAGCGTGAGACGGCGTTCCCAAGAACGGTCAGCACGTATGAGATCTTTTTATGTTCCTCCATTCCGAAGAAGCTTTTGGGATATTTTACGATGTTCAGGAAGGTCTCCTGTATAACGTCCTCGGAAGCCTCGCGGTTATGAAGTCTTGAATATGCGACACTGTAAATTCGGCTTTTGTTCTTCTTGTAGAATTCGGCAAGCTCATTCTGTTGTTCCTCATTTTCGAGCATACCGAGCGCGGCAGATATCATTATTACTTCCTCCTTACGGCAAGATATAAACCGCCATTCGGGTATATCGGAATATTGCCATCCAATAACGGAAAGCACATTATGGATAGTTTTGTGACAACGTTTCCGAAACTTTGGTACTTTTCGCCAATTTTATAAGATCTTCTTTGGTAAAAACGCTCGACGGGTTATCCTCTTTTGGCAACGATCCTGTAACCATCAGTATATAATCACCGTTATCCCAGAAGATCGTTCCGATGCCTCTGTCTTCATAATAGAACCCCCTCTTTCCGTTGATATTCACCTCTTCCGGAACAATACCCTCGTTAAGTGTTTGGTGGAAATTGCTTTTTACCGTTTGCATAAATACCAACAATTTTTTACCTGACCTATAGTCTTCATAATATATAATATCGTCCACGCCACCGCCTTGACCATTAAATACAAACTCCTCGGGAACCTTAGTAAGATGATATAGGTATGTTATCTCCTGTGCCGAATCTTTCCAGTCGTCCGTGATGATTTCTATGCCGTCCGGATTTATTTCCGTGCGGAGACCGTCGAAAAGTGACGCGCCCGCCGAAATTCCCAACGCGGCGATAAAGATCACGATCAGCATAACGATGATCCTTCTGTGTATCGGAATGTTTTTAAAGCCCGCCCCCGATACTTTTGGCTTGGGGTAAAGGATCTTATTCATTGTCCGACGGTGGCGCAGCGAAAAGAAGTGCCTCCCGCACGCAAGCTGTTCAAATTCGCGCGCCCTCTCGTCGCACATCTCCTCAAGAATACTCTTAAGCGTTATTTCCGCCATGATCGACGACCTCCCTTATAAAAAATCTTCTATAAATATTAAGTATGATATTACAGGTTTTGTGACTTGTTATTTAAAAAAATTGACACGCGCCAAGGCGAGCCGCCTTTCATAAAAAATTGCGCAGTTGAACGTTTTCGATCGACTGCGCAATACTTCTATACCGCACGCTCCTTAACGGCGTGGGATTTTTTAATAAGCGGTGAAGCCGCAGCAATAATTGTTCATTATCAATTATCAATTACGAAGTTTGAACGCCCCGATCTGATCCTTAAGTATCGCCGACTGGCTTGAAAGCTGCTCGGCGGAGGCGGCGCTCTGCTCGGCGGTCGCGGAGTTCATCTGGATTACGGACGAGATCTGCTCGATGTTCGTCTTTATTTGCTCCGCGGAGCTCGCCTGCTCGACGGACGCGCTCGCGATCTTCGTGATAAGTTCCGTCACCTTCGCGGTGGACTCCGAAACGTTCCGCATGATCTTCGCGGTCTGGTTGACGATAGCGCTGCCGTGGTGCGTCGCTTTTATCGAATCCTGGATAAGCGCCGTGGTGCTGTTTGCCGCCTCGGCGGATTTCGCCGCGAGGTTTCCGACCTCGTTCGCGACAACCGCGAAGCCCTTGCCGGCTTCGCCAGCGCGAGCCGCCTCGATAGAAGCGTTCAGCGCAAGAATGTTCGTCTGGAACGCGATATCCTCGATGGTCTTGATTATATCGCCGATCTCGTCCGACGAGTTGTTTATCTTCTCCATTGCGTCAACAAGGCTCTGCATCTGTTCGTTCGCGGAATCCACCGCGTCCTTTGCCGTGTTGGTGTTGTCGCGCGCGTCGGCGCAGCTTCTGGACGTGTTTTGAATATGACTGGAGATCTCGTTTATCATCGCCGCGAGCTCCTCCACGGAGCTTGCCTGCTCGGTCGTGCCCTGCGACAGAGCCACAGCGCCCGCCGAAACCTGCTCCGAGCCGTTCGAGACCTGATCCGCCGCGAGGTTTATCTTCGAGAGCGTTCCGGAGAGGCGGACGTTTATCGCCTCCGCGGACTTTATCAGCCCCTCGAAGCCGCCGACATACGCGCTTCTGTTCTTGTCAAGCGACACGTCGAAGTTGCCGTTCGCCATTTCCCCGAGAATTCTGTCCATATCGCCGATAATCACATTGATCTCGTCAACAAGCTGCTTTGTCGAAGCCGCGAGCTGCGCGGTCTCGTCCTTGGTCGTCACTGGCTCTACCGCGCTTGTGAGGTCGCCCCCTGCAAGCGCCGAAAGCCGCTTTGCCGAGGCACTTATCGGTCTTCCGATGCTTCTGCCGAGATAAATCGCGATCAGAATTACGAGAATTTGCCCGACAAGTATCAGCGCTATTGTTATGATTATCGAAGTCACCGTGCCGCTCATAAAGTCGGACTGATCCGCCGTGATGAGAATCGACCAGCCGTTCAAGTCGTTTATCGGCGCGTAGCAGACAAACTCGCGAGTTCCGCCCTCGGCGATTGAGGAAATGCCCGTCTCGCCGTTTCTGACCTTTTCGTGGAGCGCAGCAAGCTGCTTATAGCCCTTATCGGTCTGCGCAAGCTCTTCGATGTTCTCCTGCGCCTTGACCGTCTCGCTGTCGATATCCGCTATAGTTATGCCCGCGGCGTCGATCATATAAGCGGTGCACGAGGGGCTTATTTTAATTGATTTCATAATATTGTTGAGGAACTCGGTATCGGGAACGACGTAAACGCACCCGACGACTCTCGTGTTCGCCGCGCCGTTTTCCCACAGCGGAGCGGCGATGATAACGCTCACTTCGCCGGTAACGCGCGAGATAAGCGGTTCCGATATCTTACTCTCGCCGCGCATTGCCGCCTGAACGTAACCGCGGTCGGACATATCAACGCCCGTTTGGATATTCACGCCGTTCTCGTCGAGAATAACGCCGCGCGTCAGCCCGTTAGCCTGCGCGATAGTGTTCAGCAGCGCCACTCTCTCGTCGGGGGAATACCGCGTATCGGAAAGGCTCGGGTTCATACCCGCGATCTCCGCGACGTTCAGAAACGCGCCGCACTCATACTGAACGCGCTCCGAAACGACGGTCACGAGGCTCTCCATATCGGAGCGCACCGTTTTCATCGTGCCGGTATACGTCAGCACGCACGTGATGATCCCCAGTGTCAGCAAAAGCCCCGATGCCACGGAGGACATCCAGATAATGATCTTAAGTTTGACGGTTTTCATAGGTTTACCTGCTCTTTCTAAAAATATACCGAAATAGAAATTGCTCCACCTTATATTGTAGCACAGTTTTATAAATTTGTCAATATCTATTAACAAAATAAAAAAGTTATTGACAAAGTTGTTAATTCGTGCTATAATTAAAACAGAAAATTTTATAATTAAGGAGGATTACTAATATGAAGCCGGGAAATGTAATTGTCGGACAGTCGGGCGGACCTACTTCCGTTATCAATTCCAGCCTTGTCGGCGTTTTCAAGACCGCCAAGGACGCAGGCTGCCCCCACGTTTACGGAATGCGCAACGGAATTGAGGGCTTGCTGCGTGAGCGGTGGATCGATATGTCGATGTATGTCAGAAACGACCTCGATATCGAGCTGCTGAAGCGTACGCCGTCGTCGTTTCTGGGAACCTGCCGCTACAAGCTCCCCGATTATACGCAGGACGAGGACACCTACAAGAAGATCTTCGCGATACTCAAAAAGCTCGAGATAAAGCATTTCTTCTACATCGGCGGCAATGACAGTATGGATACTATCGACAAGCTGTCGAAATACGCCGGGATAGTAAACAGCGACATCACGTTTATCGGAATTCCGAAGACGATCGACAACGACCTAGCGATGACGGATCACACGCCCGGCTACGGAAGCGCGGCGAAATACATAGCTTCGGCGATGAAGGAGATAATCCGCGACGCTAATACTTATCCGAACGAAAGCGTCAACATTGTTGAAATTATGGGACGCGACGCGGGCTGGCTCACGTGCGCCTCAACGCTCTCCCGCACCGAGGACTGCCCGGGTCCCGATCTTATCTGCCTGCCCGAGACGACGTTCGACTATGACGCGTTTGTCAAGACGATAAACGAGGTTCGCACCCGCAAAAAGGTCATCACGATAGCGGTAAGCGAGGGTATTAAAACCGCGGACGGGAAGTACGTCTGCGAGGCGAACAAGCGAGCGGTCAGCGAGGACGCGTTCGGACACAAGGCATTGGGCGGCACGGCGCTTTACCTCGCGGATTTCATCGGCGCGGAGCTTGGCGTTAAGGCGAGAGGAATTGTGTTCTCGACGCTCCAGCGCTGCGCGTCGCACCTGGTTTCCCGCCGCGACATCACCGAGGCGTTCACCGCGGGCGCGGACGGCGTTCAGCTAGCGCTTAACGGCGAGACCGGGAAGATGATCACGTTCGAGAGAATTTCCAACAATCCCTATCAGCTCAAGACGGGCTGCTGCCCGACGTCGGCAGTCGCGAACATCGAAAAGCGCGTGCCTCTTGAGTGGCTCGTAAACGGCGGCTCGTACGTCACAAGCGACTTCTTCGAGTACGCGAGACCGCTGATAATCGGCGAGTTGTCGCCGTTTATGGTTGACGGTCTGCCGCGGCACTTGTTTATTGATTAAGAAACTAAATATAAACCCGCGTTTTCCCCCGCCTTCGGCGGGGGAAATTCATAAACCCGCAAACGCGTAATAATGGAGACATCAGATGAACGAAAACAAACCCGCAAAGCCGCATCATTCTCGGATATGGAACTTCTTCCACAGCCTGTTTGATATGCGCGAGGACACGATGGATCACGCCGAGCTGCACGAGATGATGTACGAAAACACCGTCATCCACGGCTCGAATATGTGGATCCTGATGCTCGCTATTTTGATCGCAAGCATTGGCTTGAACGTGAATTCCACCGCCGTGATAATCGGCGCGATGCTGATCTCGCCGCTTATGAGCGGAATTCTCACAATGGGGTATTCTCTTGCCGTAAAGGATCTGGCGATGCTCCGCCGTGCGCTGACGCGCTTCGCGGCGCAGGTCGTCATCAGTCTTATCACCTCGACGCTGTATTTCTTCATTTCGCCGCTCGATATTCCGACAAGCGAGATGATAGCGCGGACAAGCCCGACTATCTGGGACGTGCTGATAGCGCTGTTCGGCGGCGTGGCGGGAACGATCGGAAACACCCGCCAGAAGAAAAGCAATGTCATTCCCGGAGTCGCGATAGCGACCGCGCTTATGCCGCCGCTCTGCACCGCGGGCTACGGACTCGCGACGATGCAGCCGCGGTTTATTTTCGGCGCGTTTTATCTGTTCTTGATCAATACGCTGTTCATTATGCTTTCGGCGGCGCTTGTAATCAGAATTCTCAAGATCCCCGCGAATGAAATTGCCGATAAAAGGAAAGAAAAGCGCATTACGGTCGGCGTTACGATAATCACGATAATCACGGTTATCCCGAGTATTCTCATAGGAGCGGTGACGGTTTATTCGGGCGTTATGGAGCGCAACATCTCGAATTACATAAGCAATGAGTTCGTGTTCTCGGATACGCAGGTCGTGCAAAGCAGCGCGGACAACGTGGATCGCGTTATCTCTGTTTCGCTTGTCGGCGCGACGGTTTCCGATGACGTGATAGACGTGCTCGAAAAGGCGATGGAGCGCTATGGTCTCAAGGACTACACGCTTCGCGTAACGCAGAACAGAATGGTCGTCGACGGCGAGAACAACGACAAAATCACGATCGCCGTTCAGGAAAAGACAATTCAGGATCTAAACGAGCAGCTTGATGCGCAGAAAGCGCAGATCGACGAGCAAGGGAAACGCCTCGGCGAGTTCGAGCGCGAGAAGGCGGGCGAGGTAGATTACCTGAGGCTTTCGGAGAACGCGTCGAAGGTATTCACGAAGCTTTCCGACTGCTATTGCGGCGCGATGAGCGGCGGGGCGGGTGACTGCGTTATTCTCACCGCCCACGTAGAAGAGCCGCTGTCCGAGGAGGAGATCGCGATGATCAAGAACTGGCTCATTCTGGAAAGCGGCGCAGGGCGCGCGGAGCTTGTTGTGTTCCTGCCCGAGGAGAATACGCAAACGGTTGAGGAGTAGTTATGCCAAGAATTCTGTTTATTTACAATCCGCGTTCCGGCACGGGGAAAATAGGCGCGAGCCTTTCGGACGTGGTGGATATTTTCACAAAAAACGGCTTTGAGGTGACGGTTTACCCCACTCAATCTCCCGGCGACTGCACCCGCCGCGTCATTGCCGCCGCCGATGAGAGCTTTGACAGGATAGTCGCCGCGGGCGGCGACGGTATGATGCACGAGCTTATCGTGGGCATCGTCAAGACGCAATCGCAGACCGCCGTCGGATTTATCCCGACGGGCACGGTAAATGACTTCGCGTCCACGCACGGCATTCCCAAAACGATATCGGAGGCGGCGGAAAACGCGGTTCGCGGAACGGTCGTGCCTATCGACGCGGGGCGCTTTAACGGCACGTATTTTTCCTACGTCGCGGCGTTCGGAATGGCGACACACGTTTCATACAGCACAAATCAGCGCGCGAAAAACATCTTCGGCAGCTTCGCGTATTTCCTCGAGGGCGTGAAGAGCCTTGATCTGATCCATTGGCAGAAGTCGACAAGCGCCTTGAAAATAACCGCGGGCAATATGGACGTAAGCGGCGATTTCATTTTCGGCGCGGTGACGAATACCACGTCGCTCGGCGGGATAGCGAACTTTCTCCCGGAGGGCACGATAATGACCGACGGGCTGCTTGAGGGCATTTTCGTTAAACAGCCCAAAACGCTCGCCGAGCTGGAGCAGATAAGAAGGTGGCTGTTCAACCGTTCGTTTGAGTCGCCATGTGTGATTTTCCGGCGCTCCTCGAGCTTTCATATTGAGCCGCTCAATCCCGAAGAAAAAATCACGTGGACGCTCGACGGAGAAAACGGCGGCGCTCACGGGGAAGTGAACATCGAGGTGCTTCCGCTTGCGATAAACATCGCGCTGCCGAAATCGGAAATCATATCGAAAAAAGGGGGATGAGGCTATGTCTACCGCTGATTACAGAATAGCCCGCGAGCTTGGGCAAAAGGAGTACCGCGCGTGCGTTTCAAGCGGGCGCAACCCGAACCTGCTCGTGCTGGATACCGTTTTGCAGTTTTATGAGACCCAAGGTGAGGAAAACCTCGGGATCATCGACATTCCGTTGGAGCGCATCGCGGGCACGAAAACCGCGGGCAGAACCAACGCCTTCTCAGCGAATTTT
Source organism: Oscillospiraceae bacterium (assembly GCA_029062865.1). Taxonomy (GTDB): domain Bacteria; phylum Bacillota; class Clostridia; order Oscillospirales; family Ruminococcaceae; genus CAG-115. The sequence continues at coordinate 3,241 of JAIDPG010000215.1, read as the reverse complement.
ATGCCGCTCCTCGACGAGGGCACCGAGTTCGCCGCAAAGTGGGCGAGCCTTGTCGATTCGCATCTTGAGGAGGGAATTCACGACCCGATAACGGCATACGAGTTTATGAACAAGTTCTTCGTCGTCGAGGGCAACAAGCGCGTTTCCGTTATGAAATACTTCAACGCCGCGACGATCCCCGGAAACGTCAAGCGTATAATCCCAAAGCCGCAGAACACCGAAAAAAGCAAGGTTTACTTCGAGTTTCTGGAGTTCTACAAGCTGACGGGCGTGAATTTTATCTGGTTCAGCCGTCCGGGCAAATTCAAGGCGCTGCTGAGCATTCTGAACAGCGAGCCGCACGTCTGGGAAAAGGAAGAGCGCACAGAGTTCGCGGCGGTTTATTATCGCTTCCGCAAGGCCTTTAAAGCAAGCGGCGGAGATCGTTTGCCGGGAACGACCGGCGACGCGCTTCTGGCGTATCTTTCGATCTACGACATCGGCAGCGTCCGTTCCGACCTCGATACGGATCTCCGTAAGAAAATCGAGAAGAGCTGGAGCGAGCTTGCGGTTTGCTCTATCCCGGAGCCTATCGAGCTCGCCCTCGACCCGAACGTCTCCGGCGACAAGAACGCCGCGAACCTGTTCACGAAGATCCTCTCGCCGATAAAGCCGATAATGCCTATTATAACAGAGACGCAGAAGCCGCTGAAAGTGCTTTACGTCAGCGGCACGTCTCCCGAGACCTCCGCGTGGGCTTACGCTCATGACAAGGGACGCAAAAAAGCGGACGAATTTTATAACGGAAAAGTTACGTCCCGTTTCGTGCCGAATGTTAAGCCCGAGATGTTTGAAAGCGTTATCGAGCTGGAGATGAAGGCGGGCGTCGACGTGGTTTTCGCGGCGTCGTCCGAGCTTCTCCCCGCGTGTCTCAAAACCGCCGCGAAGTTCCCGAGCGTCAAGTTCCTGAACTGCTCCGTCTATTCCCCCCACCCGTCGCTCAGAAGCTACAATGGCAGAATGTATGAGGTGAAATTCCTTGAGGGAATAATCGCGGGCGCAATGAGTAAAACTCACAAGGTCGGTTACATCGCCGACTATCCGATTTACGGCGAGCCCGCCGCGATAAACGCGTTTGCCAAGGGCGCGGCGATGACCGATCCTTACGCCGAGGTAATCCTCAAGTGGCGGCGGCAGGTCAACGAAGATCCGCGCGCGGAGCTCGCCTCCCTCGGCGCGGACATCATTACGGGCTCGGTTTTGACGGAGGATAACGACATTAAGGCACACGGGCTTTATAAAGCCGAAAACGGCGAGTTCAAGCGGCTTTGCCGCTGGCGCACCGACTGGGGGCAGTTCTACATAAGAATTCTCGGCGATATTCTGGAGCGCAAATGGAAAAGCCGCCCCGACAAGGAAAAACCCAAGGCTGTGAACTATTGGTGGGGGCTTTCTGCGAACGTGTTTGAAATTGAATACACATTTGAGATCCCGCCCGACACTTTGCGGCTCGTTTCTATGCTGCGCGAGGGGATTGTTGAAGGGGTTATCGCGATTTTTGACAAGGAGGATTTCACTCCGGAGAAGATCATTATGATGGACGATATAGCCGGCAACGTAAACGGCGCGCTCCCGGAGCTTTCGGAGCTCCCGGAAAACGCCCAAAGGCTAGTGAAAATCCAAGGGATCCGTCCCGAGTTCAGGGAGGGCTTTTGAGTGAAAATACTGACTATCGCCGATGAACCCAACAGGTATCTCTGGAGCGAGAACGTCCGCGAGGCGCTTTCCGGCGTTGATATGATAATCTCCTGCGGCGATCTCCCCGCGGAGTATCTCGACTATCTCGCGACGTTCACCGCCGCACCCGTTTTCTACGTCCACGGCAACCACGACACCGCGTATCTCGAAAATCCTCCCACGGGCTGCGTCTGCATTGATGACAAGCTCGTTACGTACAAGGGGATAAGAATGCTCGGCTTGGGAGGCTCGATACGCTACAACAATGACAGCCCATTTCAGTTCACGCAAAAGCAGATGAAGCACCGCGCGCTGAAGCTGCTCCCGAAAATCTACCTCCGCAAGGGCTTTGACATTCTCGTCGCGCACAGCGGCGCGTTCGGCACGGGCGACGTCGACGACCGTGCGCACGTCGGCTTTGAGATCTTCAACGACCTTATCGACAAATGGAAGCCGATGCTCTTCATCCACGGGCACTCGCATCTGAATTACTCTACGAAAAACAAGCGCCTGACCTACCGAAGCAAAACACAGGTGATCAACGCGTTTGAGAAGTATTATTTTGATATTGACGATAAGTGAGCGGAGGATAATTATGAAACGCTTTTTCACGGTAATTTCAGCGCTTGCGCTTGCGGCTTTGCTTACCGCCTGCGGCGAGAGCTCCGACTCGTCGGAGGCTTCGGGCGGAGGAGAGCCGGTTGTATCGTCGGAAGCCGGTTCAACAAGCTCCTCGGCGATCGCCGAGCCAATTCAAGCGCAGCCCGAAGCTTCACAACCACCAAAGGAGGACTCCCGGATGCTACTGAACATTGAAGTAAACGGACATTTGCTGACGGCGGAGCTTGCCGACAACTCCTCGGCGAGGGCGCTTTTAGATCTCCTCGCGGACGAAGCCGTCACAGTTGATATGCGCGACTACGCGGGCATGGAAAAGGTCGGCTCCCTGCCGCGGTCCCTGCCGCGAAACGACGAGCAGATCAACACCGACGCGGGCGATTTGATCCTGTATCAGGGCAATCAGTTCGTGATTTACTACGACACCAATTCGTGGAGCCTTACAAGGCTCGGCAAAATCACGAACGCTTCAAAGAGCGAGCTTCGTGAAATTCTCGGCAGCGGAAGCTTCACCGCGGCGCTCTCAATTCCCGAATAACAAAACGGCGCTTATTACAGCGCCGTTTTTATTATTTAATTATTACAGCAGGGCAGTGAGAACTTTTTCGAGAATTCTGTAATACCTCATATCCTCAAGGTTCCAGGTCACCAGCGCCGAGATTGACGAACAGCTCATTACAAAATGCCCGCCGCCTTTGCCCGTGATGTCGATGTGGATTATCGACTGAATTCCCTGATTGCAAAGCTTCTCGTAAAGCTCCGGGTTTTTCTCCGCAAACGCCTTCACGTTGTTGACGATCATAGCGCCGTCGTTCGTATGCTCGGCAATGCCGCCGTCGTAAAGATAGTCAATGTTCTCCTCGATTATCTTGATATCCGTCATCGCCGTGCCGTATTGCATCATAAC
>JAIDPG010000214.1 GCA_029062865.1 Oscillospiraceae bacterium | reverse complement strand
CCTCCGTATATTTTACCACATTTTTAAAAAGTTTGCAAGAGGGTCGTTGTAATTTTTTGAAATATATGATACAATATATGGGAAGGCGTTAAATTCACTACCGACAGCGACCTCCCCGCCGGAGGCGGAGAGTTCGCGAAAGGCAGCTTGTTACCGGCTGCGGGCGGGATAATAAAATCAATTTTGTTTTAACTTGAGGAAAAATTATGGAAAATACAATGTTGAAAAAAAGCGGCAGAGTGTATCTGCTGGACGAGATCCGCGGGTTTGCCATTCTTTGTATGGTGGTTTACCACGCGATGTTTCAGCTTCACGACAGCTTCGGGGTGGACGTACCGATTTTCTTTGAGCCGTGGTTTGATTATATCCGCGATTTCTTCGCGGGAATGTTCATCTTCATTTCGGGAGTTATGTGCCGCTATTCCCACGACAACACAAAGCGCGGCGCGAAGTGTTTTCTGCTCGGAATGATTATTACGTTTGTGATGCCCTTCTTTTCGGAATACGGCATTACGTTCGGGATTTTGCACCTGCTCGGCATTTCGATGATGATTTACGGAGTGCTTCAGCCAGCGCTGGAAAAGATACCCGCAGTTATCGGGCTTGTTATCTTCGCGCTTATTGCGGCGTTCACTTATAACGCTCATCTCGGCTATCTGGGATTTGGCGCTCTGAAGCTGGAGTTCTCCGAAAAGCTCAAAAACATCGGCGAGTTCTTTCCGCTAGGCATCATCGGGGATTCTTATTCCGCTTCCGACTATTTCCCGATAATGCCGTGGTTTTTCGTATTCCTCGCGGGGAGCTATGTGGGCTATTGGTTCAAGAACGGCTCGATGCCGAAGAGCTTCTACAAGCCGCATTTCAACTGGCTCGCGGCGGTCGGACGCGTGACTATCTGGATCTACATTCTCCACGCCCCACTGATTTTTGGGATCTTCAGCCTTATTTTCAAATAAAGCCGACTTAAAGCGCTTTTCCTCCGCCTGCGGCGGAAAACCGATATAAACCCACATTATTCAACAATCCCCTAAAATCCGTAAAAATCGGAAAAATTTTAGGGGTTGCAAAATCTTGAAAAGTGTTGTATAATAATAAAGTCGGACTGCAAGGCGCGAAACTATCCGCTTTTCACGCAGTTCGTTCCTGATGAAAAAGATCGACATAATCGTTTACATATTGAAAGGAAGGCTTGTATGGCTAACACACGAATTATCCCCACTATCTCGCTGAGAGGCTTGGTCGTTTTTCCGTCGATGGTGCTGCACTTTGACGTCGGACGCGAGCGCTCGGTGAACGCGCTGAAGGCGGCGGCGAGAGCCGACGGCGAGGTGTTCCTCGTGGCGCAGAAGGACGCGGGCGAAACCTCCCCGACTGCCGACGACATTTATTCCGTCGGCGTTGTGGGCGTTATAAAGCAGCTTCTCACGACTCCCGACGGCTCAACGAGAGTTCTCGTTGAGGGGCTTTACCGCGCGAAGGCGGTGCGGCTCGTGTCATCAGGGGAATATCTGAAATACGAGATAAAGCCGTATCCCTCGCGCGGCGCGGCGCTTTCGGAATCTACTCAGGCTGCGGCAAAGCGGGCGCTTAAGGAGGTTTTCGAGACCTACGCGCAGATCTCCCCGAAAATGCCCAAGGATCTTTACGAGAGCATTATCACCGAGGAGGACTGCTCTCGCCTTTTCGACAAGGTAGTTTTCAACATCACAATGAAGCTGGAGGATAAGCAGACGCTTCTTGAAACGAACGGCGTTCTCCAGCGTATCAAGCTTTTGATTTCGATGATCGAAAACGAGATCGAGATTTTGATGACGGAGATCGAAATTCAAGAGCAGGTGCGCGAGGCTGTTGACAAAAATCAGCGCGACTACTATCTCCGTGAGCAGATGAGGGCTATCTCGCGCCAGCTCGGCGACGGCGACGACACCACCGAGGAGTGCGACGAGTACATAGAGAAAATCAAGGCGCTGAAGCTCCCGGAGGAATCCGAGGAGAAGCTGATTAAGGAAGCGGAAAAGCTCCGCAGAATGTCGGGCTCCTCGCAGGAATCGGCGGTTTTGCGGAATTATCTCGACACCGTACTTGCCGTGCCGTTCAACACCCGTACAAAAGATAAACTTAATATAGACGCAGTGGAACGAAAACTCGACCACGATCACTATGGGCTGAAAAAAGTTAAGGAGCGTATTCTCGAAACGCTTTCCGTGCGGGCGCTCGCTCCCGACGTTAAGGGGCAGATAATCTGCCTTTACGGCCCTCCCGGAGTCGGCAAAACGTCTATCGGGCGCTCTATCGCAGAGGCGCTCGGGCGCAAATACGCGCGCATTTCACTTGGCGGCGTTCACGACGAGGCGGAGATACGCGGGCACAGAAAAACGTATGTCGGCGCGATGCCGGGGCGTATTGTTAAGGCACTTACGCAGGCGAAAAGCATAAACCCCGTAATTCTTCTTGACGAGATCGACAAAATGGGCAGCGACTATAAGGGCGATCCGTCCTCGGCGATGCTTGAGGTGCTTGACGCGGAGCAGAACAGCGCGTTTGTCGACAACTATTTGGAAGTTCCGATCGATCTGAGCGAGGTTTTGTTTATCACAACCGCTAACGACACCTCGACTATTCCCGCGCCTCTGCTTGACAGAATGGAGGTCATCGAGCTTTCGAGCTACACTCGCGAGGAGAAATTCAATATCGCGAAAAAGCATCTTATGCCGAAACAGCTCAAAAAGAACGGCGAAAGCAGCAAAACGCTCAAGATCTCTGACAAGGCTTTGTATTCGATAATCGACAGCTACACCCGCGAAGCGGGCGTGCGCAAGCTGGAGCGCAGGATCGGCGAGATCTGCCGAAAGACCGCGAAAAAGCTCGTTTCGGGCGAAAAAGCCGTCAAGGTCACCGAAACGAACATCGAGGAATTCCTCGGCGTGAAGAAATATCGCCCCGAAACACTTTCGGTGCGCGACGAAGTGGGCTTGGTGAACGGTCTCGCGTGGACTGCCGTAGGCGGGACTATGCTGCCTTTGGAGGTTCTGGTGCTTGAAGGCACGGGCAAAACGGAATTTACCGGACAGCTCGGCGACGTTATGAAGGAGTCCGCGAAGATAGCGGTTTCGCTGACGCGCTCGCTTGCCGACAAGTACCACATCGACCCGAATTTCTATAAGGACAAGGACATTCACGTACACGCGCCGGAGGGCGCCGTCCCAAAGGACGGTCCGTCCGCGGGCGTTACGCTGACGACGGCTCTTATATCGGCGCTGTCCGGCACTCCCGTTCGCCGCGACGTCGCGATGACGGGAGAGATCACGCTCCGCGGGAAGGTTCTACCGATCGGCGGCTTGAAGGAGAAGTCTATGGCTGCATACCGCGCGGGCATCAAGACGGTCTGCATACCGATCGAAAATGTTCCCGATCTGGAGGAGATCGACGAAAAGGTCAAGGAAAATATAAAGTTCGTGCCCGCGGAGGATATTTCGACGGTGCTTGAAACGGCGCTCGTGCTTGAAAACTGCACTGCCGCGAAATCCCGCGAGGCGAAGCTTGAGGAAAAGGAGCTTCCGAAAAAGTCCGTGCGTGTACGCAAGCCGGTGCTCAACTCGTGATTTGGGGCGCGGTTTACGGGGATATTATCGGGTCGTACTATGAGGTTCACAGCACGAAGAACTTCAACTTTCCCTTTCAAAGCTCGTCGACGTTTACGGACGACACGGTTATGACTGCGGCGGTTTGCGAGGCTATCTGCCGAAACAACGCGCCGATCACGTCGCGTGAGGTAAAAAAACGCGCAAAGGAATACGCCGCGCAGTACAAGCGGTTTTATTCGCTGTATCCGAACGCGGGCTTCGGGCAGATGTTCTCGGAATGGGCGGAAGCAAGCTCGCTTTACAGGCAGAGCAGCTTCGGAAATGGTGCGGCAATGCGGGTTGTCCCGATAGGATACGCATACGATACGTTGGAGCAGACGCTTTTACAGGCAAAGGCAAGCTGCCTGTACACCCATTATAACAAGGAAGCTATCATGGGAGCGCAGGCTGTCGCAGCGGCGGTCTGGCTTGCTCGACACGGCAAATCAAAGGATGAGATAAAATCCTATCTCGAAGCGAATTTCCGCTATTATCTCTCCGTGCCGATTTCCGAAATCCGCGAGGATTACGGTTTTGAGGTTCGCGCAGGGAAAAGCGTGCCGCAGTCTATCGCGGCGTTTTTGCAGTCAGAGGACTACGAAAGCGTGGTGAGAAACGCGGTCTCTCTCGGCGGCGACGCGGACACCATGGCTTGCATCGCCGGCGGCATTGCCGAGGCGTTTTACAGGGAAATCCCGCAGAGCATCAAGAACTTCTGCGATTTAAGATTGGTCGGAACGATCAAGAGAATCGTAAACAGCTTTATTGAGGCGCACAATGGACAGAATAACGGAAAGTAAGATCGCGCGGTTTTTTCAAAAGCGTGTGCGCGAACGCGTGCTGTATCTGATTTCCTCGAAAAAACGCGGCGAGATTTTCGGCAAGCTCGCGCACTCCGCGGAGGATTATTTGGACGGTGCTTTGATAATCGAAAAAAGCAACAGACCGCTTGACAAGGAAGCAATTGAAAGCCGTCTCGGCAAGAAGGTTTACATAATGGAAGAACACTCGGCTTTGGACGGGGAGCTTTGCGATATCGACACGGCGTTGGCGGAGCTTTGGAGCTGCGGCTCGCCGTATCTTCTTTACGGAAACGGTTATCTTTACGTTGAAACCGAGTACGATTTTTCGACGCACACGGCATATTTACTGAAAGGGCATGACAGACCATGAATTACAACAACGCGAAATTCTTCACTTCCTACGGGAAGTTTGAACAGATACCCCCGCCCGACCGCGCGGAGATCGCGTTTTCTGGGCGCTCGAACGTCGGGAAAAGCTCTCTGATAAACAAGATCTTCAACCGCAAATCGCTCGCGAGAGTGTCCGCAATGCCGGGTAAAACCGCGACGATAAACTTCTACGAGCTGGAAAATATCTTTATCGTGGATCTTCCGGGGTATGGCTACGCGAAGGTTTCCAAAGCCGAAAAGGCTAGCTGGAACAAACTTATCGGCGGGTATCTTTCGTCGGAGCGTGAGCTTTCGCTGCTGTTTCAGCTTATCGACTTCCGTCACCCGCCTACCGCGGACGACCTTTCTATGGTGAATTTCCTGATAGACGGCGGGTTTCCGTTCGTTGTGGTTTTGACTAAAGCGGACAAGCTGACAAAAAAGCAGCGCGAGGAGCGCCGCGCTTCCCTGCTCTCCGAGCTGCCGTGCGCCGAGGATATTACGATAGTTGAGTTCTCCGCCGAGACCGGTGAGGGTGTTGAGGAGATACGGGCGATCATTGAGGAGATCGCCGAGGACGATGAATAAAGCATGATCCCCCGCTTCGGCGGGGGATTTTTCTATATAATCTTATGCCCCCTTTAAGATAAGATTAAGTGATGCGCCTTGCTGCACTCATATTGCAGCATTTTGCCGCGGCTTTTTCAAGCGCCGGAGATTTTTGGGCAAAATCGCAAAATCCCCTTGAAATGCTTGAAATAATATGGTATAATAAAGACAATGTAAAATCTTTAACAGGATGAGCATTAAAGCTCAAGTCTGCATACGATTGGCTTGAAAATATGGTATAATAAAAAAAATGTTTATGCGGCAGAATAGGAGGGGCTAAATTATGATTAAAATTATTTCCGTTATAGCTGCTTTAGCGACTTGGTTTTCAATTACGGCTTGCGGCGGCACATCCGAAGCCCCGGAAATTTATTCCGATCTTGAACTGGCAAGAGTCGGAATTATTGATAGGATTATGCCCGAAAGCCTTGAACAGCTCGAAAGCTATTGCGATACGGTCGTTGTCGGAGAGTTTGCCGAAGATTCCGTTCCCGATAAATCTAACGAGTTTTTTCCATACCATAGTATAATAAGATCCTATAACACCATAGAGGTAAAGCAAGTATTGTTGGGCGACGTGAACGTTGGAGACAGGCTCACGACCTTACAGGATTCCGGCATTATCGACGGGATATTCTATACCTTCAGCGATTTGACGCCCATGCAAAAGGGCGACGAATGGTTGTTCTTCCTCGCAAAGGACGACAACGATGTTTATTGGGTCATGTGCGATTCCGACGGGCGCTATCCCACAAAAAACTCCGCCGAAAAGAACCGCAGAGTAACGTTTAAAAACGCGGCGTTATCCGACAGCTATCAATTGGGAGTATTTGATAAAGAAAGCTTCAATCAATCCATTTACGACGAGATCGTTGAAAAATACGACGCGTGACGCCGGTTTTTGAAGAATAGGTTCGATCCCCTGTATATCACAGGGGATTTTTTGTGATAATTCCAAAAAAGCCCTTGCATTGCTTGGCAGAATATGCTATAATATATATGTATTATGCAGTGGAAAAGGCGGGGATAGATCTTGCAGCTGAATATCGTTCTCGGAGAGCCGCAGATACCGCAGAACACCGGGAACATCGCGCGGACCTGCGCGGTGACGGGCGCGCGGCTTCATATCATAAAGCCGATGGGCTTCGAGCCGACGGACAAGCAGCTCAAGCGCGCGGGGCTGGATTACTGGAAATATCTCGATATAAGCTATTACAACGGCTTTGAGGCTTTTTTCGCCAAGGTCGACGGGGAGTGCTTCTTCTTTACGACAAAGGCGCAGAACCGCTACACGGACGTGAAATATCCCGACAAGTGCTACATTATCTTTGGGCGCGAGGACGCGGGGCTTCCCGAGGAGCTGCTGTTCAAGCACAAGGACGCTTGCGTTCGCATTCCGATGATGCCGACGCTGCGCAGCCTTAACCTCTCGAACAGCGTGGCGATAGCGGCTTATGAGGTGCTTCGGCAATGGGATTTCCCCGAATTGCAGAATTTCGGAAATCTGCGCGGGTTTGACTGGTCGCAGGCGGAATAATTTTTAGGAGAGAGCGGTTGAAAATTCAGATAAGCGACAACATAATAAAGCATTACCTGCGCGATGTTTATTTTATTACGGGACACAGCTACGCGGGAAAGTCGACAATGGTGAAAATGCTTTCCGAGCGGTATGATATGATATTCTGCGGCGAAAATTACAGCGACGTGTTTCCGCGGGAAAAGCTCTCGCGTTGGAAGCAGCCCGGCTTATGCTATTTCGACACAATGTCGGGCTGGGAGGAATGGCTGAACATGATGCCCGAGGAGCATTGGGAATGGATGCAGAACGTTTCGCGGGAGTGCGCGGAGATCGAGATCATGGAGCTTACAAGGCTCTCGGCAAGCGGAAAGAAAATCATTGTTGACACCAATATGCCGCTTGACGTACTGCGCGAAATATCCGACTATGACCACGTTGCGGTAATGCTCTGCGATCCTCCCGATATCAGCGCGACGCGTTTTTTCGACCGCGACGATCCGGACAAGAAATTTATGCTGGAGCAGGTAAAAAAGTGTAAGGATCCCGAAGCGACATTAAAGAACTTCAATTCGTGGGCGCTTTATCATCCGCCCGTCGAGATCGATTGGAACAGCACGGGTTTTTCACCTATACCCGCTCGGATTTTGAAACAGACACGCGCGAGGAAACACTGAATATTTTGGCAAGACACTTTGGGTTGACAAAGTAAAAAAAATTAAATAACAGAAAGGAAAAGTATTATGAGCGAGAAAGTAAGAATTATCACGGACAGCGGCTGCGACATTACCCCGGAGGCGGAAAAGGAATGGGAGCATATCCTCTGCGTTATGCCGTTTGCCGTTTCTTATAACGACCAGACAAAGCTCGACAGAGTGGAGATCGACATTGACGAGTTCTACAAGGTGCTTAAGGAAAACCAGGAGATCCCGAAGCACTCGCAGATAAATCAAATCCAGTTCGAGGACAAATACCGCGAGCTTTACAACGACGGAGCGCGGACGATAATCGTGGACGTTATAAACTCCCACGGCTCGCAGACCTATTCGCAGGCGGTCATCGCGGCAGATAACATCAAGGAGGAACTCCCCGACCTGGACGTTCGTGTGGTTGACGGAAGAAGCTACTCGCTGGGCTACGGCTATCCTATCGTTGAGGCTTGCAAGAAGCTCAGCGAGGGGCAAAGCGTCGACAGCGTTGTAAGCTACCTCGAGGACTGGGCGGCGCACATTGACGCTCTGCTTGTGGGCTTCGATCTTCGCCATATGAAGAAATCGGGGCGCATTTCCGCGGCGGCATCGTTTCTGGGCGAGCTTATGGGCTTGAAGCCGCTTATCGTGCTGTATGACGAGGTTACTCAAGTCCTCAAGAAGGCACGCGGCGAAAAGGCCATTATCGACGCGGCAGTCGAAACGGCGGCGGCGCGGATGATCCCCAAAACGCCGTATTCGGTAATTACGACAACACACCCCGATCTTGAAAAGGAGTTCATCGACAAGCTCACGAAGAAAATCGGTTATCCGCCCGCAATGATATCGAAAATGGGCGTTGTTGTAAGCTGCAACGCGGGACCCGACACCGTGGCGGTGTTTGTAAGAGGACAGGATCGCGGGTAATTACATTTCGGCGAAACAGACAAATGAGGTGAGGGCTTTTGAGCTTATTCAGATATATTGAGGATATTTTCGGGAATTTTCTCCGAATAGTGCGGTCTGTTACGGTTTTTGACGTAATAGATATCCTGCTGCTGACTTTTTTGATCTACGCGCTGATAAGTCTTATGCGCGAGACGCGCGCTATGCAGCTGTTAAAGGGTATTTTCCTGCTGCTGCTCGTGTTCATTCTCGTTAAATCCTTTGAGCTGAAGGTTATGGGTTATCTTATTGACAACTTCCTTCAAGTGGGAATTATCGCGCTTATAATCGTGTTCCAGCCGGAACTGAGGCGAATTCTTGAAAAGGTCGGGCGGGCGAGCGTTTCTACGCTGGCAGGCGGCTCGTCGGAGCGCATCGCGAGCGACCGCGACAAGGCTATCGCGGGAATTGCCGAGGCGTGCGCGAGGCTTCACGACAGCAAGACGGGCGCGCTTATCGTTATCGAACGCGAAACGCGGCTCGGAGACATCATCGAAAAGGAAACGACAAGCATCATAAACGCGGAGTGCGAGCCCGAGCTGTTCTGCAACATTTTCTACAACAAAGCGCCGCTCCACGACGGGGCTGTTATAATAAGAAACAACAAGATCTACGCGGCGGGATGCTTTTTGCCGAACACGCAGAAGGATCAGTATCTCTCGACGGACCTCGGCTCGCGGCACAGAGCCGCCGTTGGTATGAGCGAAAACTCCGACGCGCTTGTTATCGTTGTTTCCGAGGAAACGGGAAACATCTCCGTCGCGCTTGACGGGCAACTCTCCCGCGACCAGACTCCCGAAAGTCTTATTACGATAATGAGAAAATATATGCCCGGCGCGTTCGCGGACAAAAAGAAAAAGAAGCGCGCTGCCGCGAAGTAAGGAGGGGCAATTTTGAAAACGATTTTTCTGAACTTCTTTAACGGAATAAAGAAGAACTACAAAACCCTTATCCTTGCTTTTATAATCGCGTGTGGGCTTTGGGTCGTGATTTCCGTGCTTACGTTCGACACGATCACGAACAAGATAAACAACATCGACGTTATCACCGAGCCGACGGCTTTTATGACGCAGAACAACCTGCAGATCACGAGCGAGCTTGACGAGAAGGTCTCAATCGTTATCGAGGGAAAGCGCTATGATATAAGCGATTTGAGCGCGGCAGATTTCACGGCGGAGGTCGACCTTTCCACCGTGAGAGGTGCGGGCGTTTACAGCCTTCCGCTGAAGGTCACGTCAAAAAGCTCCCGCGAGGTTTCGATCACGAGCACGAGCCCCGAGCTTGTTACCGTCACGCTTGACGAGATAATCTCGAAGGAATTCCCTGTTCAGGGCACGGCGGACATCACTCTCCCGCCGGAATACTACCTCGGCGAGATCACCGCCTCCCCCGCTTCCATTACGCTTACGGGCTCGGCAAGCATTATTCAGAAAATCACGAGAGTTGAGGCGCAGAGCACCCGCCACGGAAACATCTCCGAATCGCTCCAGACAGTCAGCGATATTATAGTTCACAGCACCGGCGGCGTGATCTCTGAGGGTCTTACATTCTCCGACGATATTGTCACGGTGAACATTCCGATCTACAAGCAGAAGGAGCTGCCGCTTAAGTTCGAGATAACAAACGTTCCGCAAAACTTCGACCTTGACAGTCTGAAATACAAAATAAATCCCGAAAAAATCACAATAGCGTCACCCGATGATACTATTGATAATATCTCCGAGCTTGACATCGGAAATATCGACCTTTCCGACATTACGCTGAACAACAAAACAAACATTCTTCCGATAACGCTTCCCGACGGCTACAAGAACCTTTCGGGCAACAACAGCGCGCTCATCGAATGGGCGGTCGATGACTACGGCAAGCTTGATTTCTACGTTCCGCGCGAGAATATACAGATAAACAACAAGCCGAATAATTTCGATATTTCCTTGATAACAAACCAACTCAAGGTCACGGTTATCGGTCCGAGCGAGCGCATTTCCGAGATAAAAGCGGCGGATATTACCGCGACGGTAAACCTGCTCGGCGCGCAGCTCCACGAGGGCTCGCAGGATGTTGCGGCTTCCGTTCAAATCAAGGGAACACAGCAGACTTGCTGGGTTTCGGGCGAATACACGGTGACGATAAACGCGAAGAGCCTCGGAAGCGGAGGTTAAAATGGCGGTCATAGTAACCGGGATAAAGACCGCTTTAGATCAACAGCCGAAGGAAGAACGCACTGTTCAAAAGGCGCTGGTGGCGCTGAAGCTCAATAAAAGCGAGGTAAAATCGGCGCGGCTTTACAAAAGCTCCGTCGACGCGCGGCGGGAAATTATGTTCGTGAGCTCCGTTATTCTGGAGCTTGAAAGCCCCGCGAAGGAGCGCAAGCTCGCCGAAAGTAACGCTAATGTAAGACTGTTTGAACGGCACGAATTACGCGTGAAGCTCGGCTCGGAAA
>JAIDPG010000213.1 GCA_029062865.1 Oscillospiraceae bacterium | reverse complement strand
CAAAGAGGTCGCCGACGCAATGGGCTTGGAGCTTTCGCGCCAGCAGCGCAACCTCGAGCTTATCGCGAGCGAGAACATCGTTTCCCCCGCGGTTATGGCGGCAATGGGCAGCGTTCTGACGAACAAGTACGCGGAGGGCTATCCCGGAAAGCGTTACTACGGCGGCTGCGAGGATGTTGATATCGTGGAGAACATCGCGATAGAACGCGCAAAGAAGCTGTTCGGGGCGGAGTTTGCGAACGTTCAGACGCACTCGGGCGCTCAAGCGAACACCGCGGTTTATGTGGCTTTGCTTCAACCCGGCGACACCGTAATGGGAATGAGCCTCGCGCATGGCGGACATCTTACGCACGGTTCTCCCGTAAATCTCTCGGGCAAGCTGTATAACTTTGAAGCCTACGGCACGAACGACGACGGCTTTATTGACTACGAGGAGCTGTACAAGCAGGCTAACAAATGCAAACCCAAACTTATCGTAGCCGGCGCTTCGGCGTATCCGAGAGCGCTTGACTTCGTGAAGCTTTCCGCGATAGCGAGAGCAGTCGGCGCGTATCTTATGGTTGATATGGCGCACATCGCGGGTCTTGTGGCTTCAGGTCAGCACCAAAGCCCTGTGCCTTATGCGGACGTTGTTACGACGACCACTCACAAGACGCTGAGAGGTCCTCGCGGCGGTCTTATTCTTACAAATAACGAGTACATCGCGAAGAAGATAAACTCCGCGGTATTCCCCGGAACGCAGGGCGGCCCGCTTATGCACGTTATCGCAGCAAAGGCGGTTTGCTTCGGCGAGGCGCTTAAGCCCGAGTTCAAGGCATACGGCGAGCAGATAGTGAAAAACGCGAAGGTTCTCGCGGACACGTTGCTTGAAAAGGGCTTTGACCTCGTATCGGGCGGCACTGACAATCACCTTATGCTCGTTGACCTCCGTCCGTTCAACATCACGGGCAAGGATCTCCAGAATAATCTCGACGACGTTTACATCACGGTAAACAAGAACGCGATCCCGAACGACCCGCAGAAGCCCGCGTTCACAAGCGGCGTGCGTATCGGCACTCCCGCAGTCACCACACGCGGTTTGAAAGAGGACGATATGAAGATCATCGGCGAGTGCATTTATCTCACCGCGAAGGATCATGAGGGAAATAAAGAAAAGGTTCGCGCGATAGTTACGGAGCTTACGAACAAGTATCCCTTATACAAATAAAAGGAAATAACAATGAAATACACACGAGAGCTTATTGAGGATAAATTCCAACGCGGCGAGCGTTTAAAATTCATCTTCTTTTGGGGTCATGGCAAGACCACGGACGAGTCGATCACAAAGACCTGTTTAAGCCAATGG
>JAIDPG010000212.1 GCA_029062865.1 Oscillospiraceae bacterium | reverse complement strand
GAAGCTCTTTTGGGCTTCCGCTTATTTTAATTTCAAACTTCCGTCAGCCTACGATTCGCTACGGCTGACACTTTTTGAAATTTCACGCTTCGCCGGGTTTGTTGTTCCAGGTGGAACACACCTTTAATGCGCCGCCGCAGTGTTAATAATCCCGAAAAACTCAAAATATCCAAAAAAATTCGCTTTACCCCCTTTATTTTTTCGGGAAAGTATGATATAATATAATATATACGTCTAAAATTTTATGGCAGAAATAGAGTTAATCCTTTATTTTATGTCATTTTCCCCGTCTTCGGCGGGAAAAACGACAGACGTGCTGTGAAAGTAAAAATCCCCTTGCGGAAATGAAATGAGGTGCGGAAAGTGGCGTTTTGCGATCTGAAGCCTGTGTGCGTCAATGACGAGAACAAGGGCTTCACTTACATAATCGGAAGCGTTTTCGCGATTTACGGAATAGGCTCGGAGCCGCCCGCGGTTTATACGTGGGATATGGTGAGAAGCGCGTCGGTCTCCCGAAAGGAAGTTACGATAGACGCGTTCGGCAGAAAAGTCACGATGACAAAGAAGATGTTCGGCAGCGACGACGCGCTGCTGCGCGCTATCGCTATCATCGAGTATCACCAGAAGGAGCACAATTTCGCCTATCAGCACGACTTGCGGCTGTTCCCGCTGAAGTCGGCGTACAATGAGGTAACTCCCGGAAAGGAAACGTACATCGGCGAGGATGTGCTCGACGAGGGCGATACCGCCGCGGCGTTTATAATGCTGCTGAATTACAAGCTGATAAAGCTCTTGTGGATCGTTGGGATACTCATCGCGCTGGGTGTGTTCTGCGCGCTTCACTTTATCTTCGGAGTAACAAGAAGCAACGTGCTGTACTTTATCCCGATAGCCGCCGCGTCCGGCGCGATTATCGCGGTGCTTGTTTATCTGATAACGCAGGCGGTAGCCCGTGCGCACTTTAAGGCGATCGCCGACGCGGATCACGCCGCGAGAAAGAGCATTACCTTCGTGGTGAGCCGAAGCGGCTTCGCGGCTTGTGAGAGCTGCGTCTATGAAAGCCGCGATCTTGTTCCGTGGGACGAAATGGACTACTTTATTGAGAGCGACAAGATGTTTATCCTGTACAAAAACAACGCCCCCGCGGCGTTTATCCCGAAGCGCGCGTTCGATAAAAAGCTCGTAGGCGGCGTGGCGGATATTATAGCGCTTAATCTGGAGCAGAGATGATCTTTTTCGGTTTTCCCCGCCTCCGGCGGGGAAAACCGAAATAATAGAAATATTTGGGAGAGTGAGAGGCTTGGCTGTTGAAATAAAATCCGAAACGGTCGACCATAACGGGCAGAGCGTGACGCTTGTTTCCGTAAAGGAAGGCGCGGGAATTATCGGCACGTGCATGGCGGGGCATCTGGAGCACACCGGAAACGCCGGCAACATAACGCGCGTGTTCTATATCGGAAGCGACCCCGTAATCGATCTGGTGTGCCCCGGTCACGGCAGCAAGCAGAGCGACAAGCTCGTGTCGTTCGCGCCGGGATTTCAGGGCTACGACCAGAAGATAAACGGCGCTTTGACAAACAGCTTCAACCGCCTGAACGAGGGCGAGTCGCTTGCCTCCGGGCTTCGCGACGTTATGAGTTTGCTTGAGGACGGCGTTTACGCAGTGTATTTCGCCGATTATTACCCGACGGACGGCAACGGGCAGTTCTTCTGGGGAGCGTATAACATCTCGCACGAGGTCCGCGGAACGGCGGAGCAGAACCGCGTTATCGGCGACAAAACCTACAAGCCGTGCTTCCTGCTTCCGACGCAGCCTATGGATTATTACGCGGCGCGTATCAAGGTCGGCACGGACGAGCAAGTGAAGCTCCGCAAGGCGCAGGGCATCGTTTATCACGTTTCGGGATTGTTCTCGGCGCTGCTTAAAGGGCACCACGGCGCGCTTTCCTGCGTTGAAAAGGGAATTCCTTTCAGGTGCGCGGTTATCGAGAAGATCTGCGAGCCGTATGTCGAAAAGGAATACGAAACGGTGGTAACTCCCGCGGAGCCCGCCGCGGAGACCGTCGAAACCACCACGGAGACCGTGGAAACCGCCGAGGACGGAACAGAGGTTCGTGAAACGGAAACCACCGTGCAAACCGTAGTCAAGGCAAAGGCGGTAAACGGAATAACGGGCTTCAGAAGCCCGTCGGTAAAGCTGCCGCTTTCGGCGTTCCCGAAGGATATGCTCCGTTCGATTATCGAGGGCAGACCCGAATACAAGCCATCTCATTTCGCGATAATGTCGGCAAAGCTTCAGACGATACGGCGCAAATCTATAAACAACAACGCGCTGCCGTACGTCATTCTCGAAAAAGCCGAGCAAATGCCCGACTGCGAAATGGTTGAAAGCGCGTTCGCGATAGACGGCATAACCGACGAGCAGCTCAACTGCCTGCTTCGCGGGGACGTTGAGTGCAATGGCGAGGTAATCATCAACCCGAACTTCTATTCGAGCATCATCACGGCGTGCAGCTATTTGCAGTTCAAGGACACAAAGCGCTTTGTGGATTTCGCGATCGCTATTATGGAAAACCCCGAGCTTTCGGCGGCGCACGAATACGCGGCGAGAAGAGTTATGACGCTTTCCGATAACAAAAAGGTGCTCGACTTCTTCAAAAACGTCGTGTACACGCAGGAATCGAAGTACGAAAAAATCATCCCGCTGGCGGAGGTTTTTGTAAAACGCTACGGGAACTAACAGACTTTTCCACCGTACAATGCTTCGGCGTTGTACGGTTGTCGTTATAATGTTAAAAGATAACATAAGATCTTTAACAGGATAAGCGTTAAAATCCAAGTCTACATACGATTGGCATAAAAAAGTCGGAGGGCGTTATGAGATTTACATCAAGAATATTGGCGACGGTTTTGTCGGCGGCAGTCGTCGTTTCGGCGCTGTCGGGGTGCAGTAAAAAGGAAAGCGAGCCGAACTCCTCGGAGAATATGAGCGGCGGAGCAAGCTCCCCGACGACCTCGGGCGGGAATTCGGGCTCGGCGAATTCTGGGAACACGCCGGGCGGCACTCCCGTTTTCGCGACGGGCGAGGGGCTCTCTATGACGGGCAGCGGCTATGAGGGCGATCCCGGCACGGGCGACTTCAACTACGGCGAGGCGCTGCAAAAATCGCTGCTGTTCTTTGAGCTCCAGCGAAGCGGCGACCTTGACGAAAGCACCCTCCGCACGAACTGGCGCGGCGACAGCGGCATGAGCGACGGCTCGGACGTGGGGCTTGACCTCACGGGCGGGCTGTACGACGCGGGCGACAATGTTAAGTTCAACCTGCCTATGGGCTACACCTCAACAATGCTCGCGTGGAGCGTTTACGAGGACAAGGACGCGTATGAGAAAAGCGGTCAGCTTGAGTACGCTTACAGCAATATCAAGTGGATCAACGATTATCTGATAAAATGCCACCCCGAGCCGAACGTGTTCTACTATCAGGTAGGCGACGGCAACGTCGATCACTCGTGGTGGGGAGCGGCGGAGGTAATGCAGATGAACCGCCCGTCCTTCAAGGTCGACGAAAGCTCGCCGGGCTCGGCGGTCGTTGCTCAGGCGTCGGCGGCGCTTGCCTCCTGCGCGGCGATCTATAAGGACAAGGACGCGGCTTACGCCGAGGAGTGCCTCACCCACGCAAAGCAGCTGTTCGACTTCGCCGAGCGCACGAAGAGCGACGCGGGCTACACCGCCGCGAACGGATTTTACAACTCCTGGAGCGGCTGGAACGACGAGCTCGCTTGGGCGGCGGCTTGGCTGCACATCGCGACGGGCGAGAGCTCGTGGCTCGATAAGGCGAAAAGCTATGTCGGGCAGTGCGAAATAGATCCGAAATGGACGCTCTGCTGGGACGACAAGGCGCTCGGTGCGCTTTGCCTTATCTCAAAAATAACAGGCGAAAGCAGCCCGCGGCTTGAGGAAAGCCTCGACTGGTGGTGCGGCATCGGCGGCGACAGCATTACATATTCACCGAAGGGCTTGGCGTGGCTTGATTCTTGGGGAAGCCTCCGCTACGCGACAACCGCGGGCTCGCTCGCGATGTCTTACGTTGAAAGCGGCGCGTGTCCGTCCGCCAAGGCGGCGAAGTATACCGAATTTTTCGAGAGCCAGATGAACTATGCCCTCGGAAGCAGCGGAAGAAGCTACGTCGTGGGCTTCGGCGAGAACCCGCCCGAGCACCCGCATCACCGCACCGCGCAGGGCTCTTGGGCGGATAATATGAACGAGCCGGGAAATCACCGCCACGTTCTGTTCGGTGCGCTGGTCGGCGGACCGGACGCCTCCGACAGCTACACCGACAGCGTTTCCGATTATAATAAGAACGAGGTCGCGTGCGACTACAACGCGGGATTTACGTGCGGCTTAGCGAAGATGTACAAAAAATACGGCGGGCAAACGCTGAAGGACTTCGGCGCGGTTGAGCCCGTCGGCGAGGAAATGTCCGCCGAAATCAAGATAAACGCCTCCGGCGAAGGCTTCACCGAGATTAAGGCTATGGTGTACAATAAGTCGAGCTGGCCCGCGAGAATGGGCTCTGATCTTGAGCTCCGTTATTTCCTCGATCTCTCCGAGCTTGCCGACCCCGCGTTGGTTTCGATAAACCTGAACTTCAATGACGGCGCGAAATTCGCAGGAATGTACGAATGGGACGCGGAAAAGAGCCTGTATTTCGTCTCGATAGATTTCTCCGACAGCAAGATCTATCCCGGCGGGCAGAGCGCTTTCAAAAAGGAAGTGCAGTTCAGAATGACCGCGCCCGGCTGGAACCCGAACAACGACCCGTCCTTCGCGGAGCTTGTCGGTACGAACGGCTCGGATCTGATCAAAGCGGAGCACGTCGGGCTTTATGAGAACGGCAGGCTTGTGTTCGGCTCGGAGCCCGGCGACGATGCGGGAACTCCCGCGAATTCGACCTCAACTCCCACGACGCCGAGCAATAATTCTCAGCCGACAAATCCGACAAATCCCACAACACCTACAAATCCCACTAATCCCACCACGCCGACTAACCCGACAACTCCGACTAATCCCACAAATCCGTCGGCGCAGAATAACGGGCTTCGCGTCACGCTTAATCAGCAGCAGTCGAGCGGCAGCTCGTCGTCTATCCCCGTGAACCTCGATATTGTCAACAACACGGGCTCGAGCATTGATCTGTCCTCGCTTGAAGTCGACTACTTCTTCACCGCGGACGGCAAGAGCGGGCTTGCGTGCGAGTGCTACCACGCGGCGGTAAACGGCAGCAGCTACACCGCGGTGACAAGCGATGTTCACGGCTCGTTTTCGTCCGCGAGCGGCACAAACACCGACACGAAGTGCGCCGTGACATTCAGCGGCGGAACGCTCGGCAACGGCGACACCTTGACGCTTCAGCTTTCGATCCACCCGTCCGACTGGTCGAACTTCGATCTCGGCAACGACTGGTCGTCTGGCAACGCGGATCATATCGTAGTTTTGAAAAACGGCAGCGTTCTTTTTGGCTCAAAGCCGTAAGCAATATTACACCCCCGACAAGCTTGTCGGGGGGGTGTATATTTTCTACAAGTTATTTTCAACTAACTTGTATAATCTCAACAAAAATTAGCAGAAACTAACTAAAATCCAAAAACCCCCTTGACATAATCCCAAAATCGTCATATAATATATATGGAGTTAGAATTGACTAACACGAAACGGAGGGAGTTTTATGATGCCGCTAACACTTGCGGATCAGGGCGAGGAGCTTATTATAAGGAAAATCGGCGGAAGCGGCGAAACGCGGCGCTTTCTCGAGGGGCTGGGCTTCGTCGTCGGAGGAAACATCACGGTCGTTTCGGAAAACGGCGGGAACGTTATCGTAAAGGTCAAGGAATCGCGCGTGGCGGTTTCCAAGGAAATGGCAATGCGCGTAATGGTGTGATAGTTGATAGAGAATAGAGTTGTTAGTCCTTGGTGGCGAAGCGTTGCGGCGTGTACCGACAGCAGCAACGAAACGGCAGCGCAGTTATAGCGCGTACAGATTAGAGCAACAAATCAGCAGTACAGTTATGGGGCGTAGCGAAACCAGCAACACACCCAGCGAAGTGTAAAATTTCAAAAAGTGTCGACCGTAGCGAAGCGAAGGTCGACCGGTCGCGTCAGCGTAGCGCAACGGAGCGCGAAGCGCGGAGTGAGCATACGGTGACGCGATTTTGAAATTTAAATTATAATCAGGAGGCAATATGGCAACGTTGAGAGATGTAAAGATCGGCGAGACGGTCACGGTTAAGAAGCTCACCGGCGAGGGCGCGGTAAAGCGCCGCATTATGGATATGGGAATTACTAAGGGCACGGAGGTAACAGTGCGCAAGGTAGCGCCTCTCGGCGACCCGATCGAAGTGACGGTGCGCGGCTATGAGCTCTCGCTCCGCAAAGAGGATGCGGGAATGATCGAGGTCTGACAAGCCTCAATCCTGCATATAATTATGTATAGCCCCGCGGGTTTCCCAAAGCGGGGAAACAATGAAAGTAAGTTAGTTTAGTATAACGAGGTTAGTTGAAAATAACAGACACGGAGGAACAACAGAATGGAGATCAGAATAGCCCTTGCGGGCAACCCGAACGCGGGCAAGACGACGCTGTTCAACGCGCTTACGGGCTCAAATCAGTTCGTCGGGAACTGGCCGGGCGTTACGGTGGAGAAAAAGGAGGGCAAGCTAAAGGGCGAGAAGGACGTTATCGTCACCGACTTGCCCGGCATTTACTCGCTCTCGCCGTATACGCTGGAGGAGGTCGTCGCGAGAAATTACCTCATCAACGAGCGCCCCGACGCGATCTTGAACATCATCGACGGCACAAATCTCGAGCGCAATCTGTATCTGTCAACGCAGCTCGCGGAGCTCGGAATTCCTATGGTCGTCGCGATAAATATGATGGACGTAGTCAAAAAAAACGGCGACACGATAAACTTCGAGCAATTAGCAAAGCGCCTTGGTTGCGAGGTCTGCGAGATCTCTGCGCTGAAGGGCACGGGAATTTCCGAGGCGGCGGAAAGAGCCGTCGCGGCGGCAAAGGCAAAGAAGCCGATGAAGCCGCAGCACGCGTTCTGCGGCTGCGTTGAGCACGCGCTGGCGCATATCGAGGAGGCGTTCCTGCACGAGCTCCCTGACGAGCAGCAGCGCTGGTACGCCGTCAAGATATTTGAGCGCGACGAAAAGGTGCTCGAGATGCTGAAGATCCCCGAGGACACCCTCTCGCATATGGAAAAAGACATCGCCGAGTGCGAGGAGGAAATGGACGACGACGCGGAAAGCATCATCACGAACGAGCGTTACATCTACATAGCTCAGGTAATCAAGGAGTGCTACAAGAAAAAGCACAAGGGCGCGCTTTCCGTCTCGGATAAAATCGACAGGGTAGTCACAAACCGCTTCCTCGCGCTGCCGATCTTCGCGCTGGTTATGGTGCTTGTGTATTTCATTTCCGTGACTACCGTCGGCACATTCGTGACGGACTGGACGAACGACGGCTTGTTCGGCGACGGCTGGCACTTGTTCGGAAACGGCTCGGCGGCGTATGAGCAGGCGCAAGACAACTTCGCCGAGGAGCATATTTTTACCGACGAGGTTAAGGCGACAGTCGAGAGAGCCGTTGAAGCTGACGTAATCGGCGCGGAGGATGTTCTTGACGCAATGGAGGGCGGCTCTTTCGGGGATTTCGACGAAGCGTATGGCTCGTATGGAGACGAGCTCGCCGAGCAGGGGTTCGACATTTCGGAGACTGTCGGCGCGGCAGTCGCGGAAATGGAAGAAACGATCGACCCCGCGGACTACGGAGTGTGGGTTCCGGGAATTCCC
The DNA here is from genome assembly GCA_029062865.1 of Oscillospiraceae bacterium. Classification (GTDB taxonomy): domain Bacteria; phylum Bacillota; class Clostridia; order Oscillospirales; family Ruminococcaceae; genus CAG-115. Next base: position 5,167 of record JAIDPG010000212.1, on the reverse strand, counting down.
GTGCTCGTTGAAAACGGGCTTGATAAGATAAACTGCGCAGAGTGGCTGAAAAGCCTTATCGTTGAGGGAATTATCGGCGGCGTTGGCGCGGTTCTGGGCTTTGTTCCGCAAATGCTCATTCTGTTTATTTTCTTGGCGTTTTTGGAAGCGTGCGGATATATGGCGCGTATCGCGTTCGTTATGGACAGAATATTCCGCCGCTTCGGGCTTTCGGGCAAGAGCTTTATCCCGATGCTTATCGGCTCGGGCTGCGGCGTTCCGGGAATTATGGCTTCGCGCACTATCGAAAACGAGCGCGACCGCCGTATGACCATTATGACAACAACGTTTATCCCGTGCGGCGCGAAAATGCCGATCATCGCGCTTATCGCGTCCGCGCTGTTCGGCGGCGCTTGGTGGATAGCACCCTCGGCATACTTCATCGGTGTGGCGGCTATAATTGTTTCGGGCATTATGCTGAAGAAAACGAAGATGTTCGCGGGCGATCCCGCGCCGTTCGTAATGGAGCTCCCCGCGTATCATCTCCCTACGTTCAAAAACGTTATGCGCTCGATGTGGGAGCGCGGCTGGAGCTTTATCAAAAAAGCCGGCACGATCATTCTGCTTTCGTCGATCATTGTCTGGGCGGGAAGTATGTTCGGGTGGATTGAAGGCGCGTTCGGCTTCTCGACGGAAATGGAGCTTGCGGATTCGATACTCGGCAAGGTCGGCTCGGCTATCTGCTGGCTGTTCGCCCCGCTCGGCTTCGGCGAGCCTGCCGCGGCAGTAGCGACGATAATGGGACTTGTCGCGAAGGAGGAAGTCGTCGGCGTGTTCGGCGTGTTGGATTTCGTCGCGATGACATCTCTCGCGGGCTACAGCTTCCTCGTGTTCAACCTGCTCTGTGCGCCGTGCTTCGCGGCTATCGGAGCTATCCGCCGCGAGATGAACTCCGCGAAGTGGACGTGGTTCGCGATTGGCTATCAATGCGGCTTCGCGTATGCTGTGTCGCTGATGATCTATCAATTCGGCTTGTTGTTCAGCGGCAGCGTGAACGTAATCGGGCTGATTTTCGCGGTGCTCGTCCTCGCGTTTATGGTTTATTTGTTGGTAAGACCCTACAAGGAAAGCACAAAGCTCAACAAGAAGCTGAATGTATAAAGGAGAAGCTATGCTTGAATTTTTCGCAAATTACGGCGGCTCGATGATCGTCGGCGCGATAGTGCTCGCGGTCGTCGCGCTTATAATCGGCAATATCATCAAGGGCAGACGCGTCGGAAAGCACATCTGCGGCGGGGATTGCTGCAATTGCCACGGCTGTTCACATAACAAGTAGATTTCCTCACCACCTGAAAACATAACGAACTCGCTCGCCGAAGCAAGGGAGTTTGCCTTATGATGAATAAATCGTTACAAATCTATTACAATATCCTTACAGTTTTGTAATAATGGTTGACATTCCGCGGCGAATTTGGTAGAATAATATCAGACAAGGAAAGGAGCGAAGCTCCTCTTGTCTCGACCCATCTTCCATATGCTATAGAGCGGAACCGCTTTACTAACGTAATGGAAAACAGCAAAGCAATTTTCATATTTCCTTCCGCTCTAAAAATGATTTTCCCCCGATTGGCTGATCGGGGGATTTTTATTTTATCCGGTGCGCTCCGTTCCGAAGCGAATGAAGTTATACTCGCGAGCCGCCGCGTCCCACGTTGGGCTGCCTACAAAGCCCGTCGGCTCCAAGCCGTAAAGCCGCTGGAAGATCAGCACGGCGCGCTCCGTTTCCGGTCCGAAATAGCCTGTCGCTTCAATCACGGGGATCGCCGCGATGTTCTGCCCGATGACGCGCAGATACGTCTGGAATTCCCTCACGTCCTTGTTCCTCATTCCCGGCGTGAGGTTGTAGCCCGGGTAAAGCTCCGCCGCCGCGCCCTCGTAGCCTTCGGGGAGGCTGTTGAGGATCTGCTGGTAAATCTCGTTGATGAGCAGCCACGTTCTGAAATCCACAACGCCGTCGGGGTTCAGTCCGTAAAACGTCTCAAACGCCTTCACCTGCGCCTCGGTCGCCGCGTCGAACGAGCTGTTCGCGGGGACGGACGGTATCTCGGGATTGAAGTACGCGATGACGTTCAGATAGTATTGCAGCGCCCGAATTCGCTGACCGTAGTCGCCGCGCCGCAGACTGTCGCCCCACGGCTCGTCGACGTCCTCAAGCGTCAAGCCCTCACTCTCAAGCTCGGAAAGCCCCTTTACCGCCGTGAAGATGTACTTCAGCTTATACCAAGTCGCCTTGTTCACAATGCCGGAGGCGGGGAGATTGAACACCTGCTGGAACGTCTTTACCGCCTCGACGGTGCTTTCGCCGAAAATGCCGTTGGCGGGATAGATTTTCGGGATAGCAGGGTAGTTGCGCGAGACGCGGTTCAGCTCGCGTTGGATTGTCCGCACCTCGTTGCCCGACGAGCCGAACCCGAACGGCGCGCCCGGATAGCTCTGGATATTCGCCGAGATCGGCGCGTTGTAAACGATATCAATGTCGTTTCCGTAATAGTATTGCAGTATCTCATATGGCGAATAGCCGCGCTCCGCGAGAGTAACCGTGCCCCACTGCGAAAGCCCGTTGCACGTTACTGTCGTGCCGTTGCAGAACATCGCGAACAGCGGCTCAACGCTTCCGCGTCGAACTATGTAATTGTTAAAGATCTCGTCGACGATTGCCGCGATGTTCGCGAAAATATCACGCCCGTATACAAACGCCTGGTCGTACTGCGTCGAGCTTGTGATGTCGAAATCATAGCCGCGGCTGCGATACCACTCGACGTAAACGCGGTTCAGCGCGAACGAGATCTGCGCGTAGATGTTCGCGCGGAGCGCCGCCTCGGGCCACGTCGGGAAGATTTCGCTTGAAGCGACGTTCTTGATGTAATCGGGGAACGACACCGAGACGTTCCTCGCGTTGGAATCGGGCGTGCCGAGATGAACGACAATTCTCTCGGGAATTACGGGAAGATTACTCGGCATTCTGCACCTCCCGATCGTTCTCGGCGGGGATCATCGCGACGCGCTGTATCGAGCGCACTCCGTCAAACACGGGAATGTCGCGCAAAATCACCTTTGTGAAGCCGTCCTTTGAGACCGTCGCGTCGTAGAGTGAAAACGGCTGAATTGCGTTGTCCTCGTCCTGCGAGAGGGATTTTGACGGCGCGGGGAGCGTCCTTGCCGCAGTTTCTCCGCTGTTGTTCGTAGTCGCGCTGAACATCTCGTGCTGCGCGCCGTCGATGCGCGTTGAGACGGTCACCGCCGCGCCCTCGACGGGAAGAGCCTCGCTTGCCGTGAACACCATAAACGAAAGCGACCCGCCCCCCGTATTCTTCGCCTCGAACTCCTCGTATGTAGAATACGTCGAAACGGGGAAATTCGAGATTGTTTCCCCCGTCCCTTGGTTCATATCGTCCTCGGGTCTGCCGCCGTTGTTTTCGGCGCCGTTCATATTATTCGGGGCATTTTCCATTGCGTTTGTTGGAGCGTCAAGCGAAGTGTCCCGCGAGTCTCGCCCTTCGGAGAACGCTATGTCGTCCTCGGGGCTGTCGATGTCGGGATAGCCCTCCGCCGAATCGCGCCTGTCGCTGTTAGCGACCGCCTCGGCGATTATCCGATCGAACACCGCGGGGAACTCCCCGCTCTCCTCGCTCACGTAGCCGATAACCTGCGGCTTTTTTTGTTCCGCGGCGACGGCCTCCCGTTCGGGGGATTTTTGTGCCGTTTTGCCAAGCTCCATAAGCTCCTTCTTGTATCGCTCAATCAAAGATTTCGTATCTTCCATAAAAAAACACCTCCTGTACATTGTATGCACAAGAGGTTCAGATATTTCTTGCCGCAACCGGGAACTCCTTCAGCTTTCCGCGGAAAATCTCCCGCGTGTTGGGCAATTCCAAAAAATCCGTCGGTCTTACTATCTCGTTGAAGCTCGCGCCGTCCTCAACGCCGTGCTTTACGAGCAGCTCCCGCACGAACGCCGAGCAATAATAGAACTTGTCGCGCTTGTAGACCTTGCCGAAGATCGCGAGCAAGAGCCCCAGCGTATCGTAGCAATAATCGTGCTTGTGCGCGAGCATATTTTCAAGCTGATCGCTTATTTCGTCGTAAGCCGCCTCGTCCACGTCGAGCGTCAGCACGATAGCCTCCGTATCGGGAAACCGCCCAAGCGTTCCGAAATTCGGCGATTCACGGACGAACCCGCCCCACCACGGGAAGTATCTGTATCTCCGACCGAACGAATACATTCGGTCGAGCTCCGCGTCGAGGCTGACGGAAACGTGATTATAAGGCGTATGCGTGAATTTTCCGATTATGCCGGAAACCACCGACGGCGTGTTCATTACGATTATGTAAATTTTTTTCGTCGCCAAGACCAAGCCCCCTTTCGGGAAATTATATTCTATTATATTATAGCATATTCGTCCGTGCTTGTCAAGTGGTAAAAAAATCAAAACTCCCCGCCTGCGGCAGGGAGGTACGATCAAGGAAAAGCTCGCGCGGCTTGACTTCCCGACAGTTTTATGCTATAATATACTTGCCGGCTGCTACCCGGACGTTTTTAACGGAGGGGGTGAGTAAAAAATGCGGTATCTTTTAGTTTTCCTTTATACCGTCTTTGCGAACGTGGTTTCAGACTACATAAGCAGACATATTGACGGTAGGAAGTAACCGGCATGTCTTTGGCGCGTTTAGGATTTTTCGCAAAAAAATCCCCCCTGCGTGTGCTTCGAAAACTACGCAGGGGTTCTTTTTTGTTGGTGAATAATTATGCGTTATCCACGTTTTCCTCTGTTTATATTATATCACACCCAAATCAATTTGTCAAGTGGTTTTTAAAAAAATCCCCCGCCTCGCGGCGGGGGAACTTTTTTGCCCTCCCGGTTACCCCAGACATTGCTGCGGAAGGCGGTGAACAGCATGCGCTATTCTTGGTGTTCCTATACACATATATTGTACCACACCCAAATCAATTTGTCAAGTTTTTTAGAAGCAAGAAAATTTTCAGAGGCAAGAGGCAAGAAAAAAATCGGGGCAAGCGCTTTTGCCCCTGCCCCAAAATTATAAGGAAAATGTTATATAACAAGTTTCTTATTACAGAAACGAGTTAGCGAAGAAAAAATCCCGCCCCTTTTGGGGCGGGACTTAATTA
>JAIDPG010000211.1 GCA_029062865.1 Oscillospiraceae bacterium | reverse complement strand
CGTTTCCAAATCCCGAAGCCGCCGCGCGCGCCGTGGTCTCGTCCGTCGCGTAGACGTTAAGAGACAGCAGGTCGCCGTCGGTGAAATACCCCGCGCCTATCGTGTAGCTTCCGTCCGTGCCGAGGTGGAAATACGCCTTGCAATGTACGCTGGTGATTATCCCGACCTCCTGCGCGTGCTCGGGGATACTTTTCTCAAACGCCGCGCGCATTACATACTCGGGCGTGAGTATCTGATGATCCTCCGCGTGGAGCGCCGACGCGTAGATCGTCGTTTCGTCCTCGGGGTCGTCGGGGTAGAAGAAAAAGCTGCCGAGCTCCTTCTTCTCCATCTTCCAGCCCTCGGGCACGCATATTTCCCAGCCGAAATCAAGTTTGTAGGTTTTGTATTCCATACTGCCTCCTATTTTAAAGTCGCGAAAAACCGCGCGGCTTCGCCGCGCTAGCCGCCTGCAAACGCTCCGTTTCACTCCGCATTTGCAGGCGCTTTTTTCGCGACACGGGTCTGAAGCCGCGCTGATTAGCTCGTGACACGCCTTTGATGCGCCTCCCCTATGCTGCCGCGGTTTGAACGTGCTATAATGCCGTTCCTTTACACTAATCTCCGCCGGATTTCAAAGTCGCGAAAAACCGTCTCACTTCGCTTCACTCCGTTCGCCTAGCCGCCTGCTAAAGTTCCGTTTCGCTTCGCTTCACTCCACTTTAGCAGGCGCTTTTTTCGCGACACGGGTCTTGGGGTAGGCTAATTTTATAATAAACAGCCGCCTAATGCGGTCTTGTGGTCTGTTATACAAATTAAAGCGGACAAATTCTGCCCGCTTTAACCGCTTTTTAAATCGCAACTTTTAAGTCCGCTTGAAGCATATCAATACTTATCAATACTTGCGCTTGCGAGCAGCTTCGGACTTCTTTTTACGTTTTACCGAAGGCTTTTCGTAATGCTCTCTCTTACGAACTTCAGCAAGAACGCCGTCCCTTGCGCATGAACGCTTGAAGCGCTTGAGCGCGGTTTCAAGAGATTCATTTTTTCCAAGACGAATTTCTGCCATTTATATTTTCCCTCCCTTTGCCATGTGGCACAGGTTATCTACATATTTGTAGCTATACATAACAGTATATGATATATTATACACCGTCCAAGCCGATTTGTCAAGCGTTTCGGAGAAAAAAATTCACATTTTCGCGATTTTGGTGATTTTATCCAAAAAAGAACAACAAGGGTTATTACAATTGACAATTTTGGAACGCGGCTTTCGCCGCGATTAAGAAAATTCCGCCCGCGGCGGCATTTCGCATAAGAATATCAGAGGTTGATGAAGGCGTCGAACTGGGAAACCACGCCGGCAGCCTTATAGCAGTTGCCCGTACCGATAAGATCGTACTTAGCAGCGATCATGGCCTCGTAGTGGGATTTGGACGCACGGTAATCCTCGTAACGGGTTTCGCCGTAATTGCATTTATGAGACGTGCAGTTGGTTTCGTCGCAGGTACGCGTCGTAGTGTTCTCGCTCATGGAGGGAGCGTTATACATACGCATGATATAATTCGCAACAGCCTCGTTAGCACGGAACCAGTCGTGAGCCTTCCAGCCGTCGTGCGAGTTGAGGTACGCGCGGTAGTTAGCGTACGCGGCGAGCTCCTCGTCGAACTTAATCTCAGCGACGCCCGCTTCCCTGCGGTACATGTTCACGCCCTTGAGCTCCGCGGCCTGGAGAGCGGTCATTATTACCTTCTGCTGAAGCTTGGAACCGGAAGCGCTCACGGACTTCTCGGACGCGTAGTTCAGCATATAGTAGAAGTAATAGCCTTCGTAGCTATCGCCGAACGCGTTCCTGATATCCGGCGCGCAGTTAGCCTTGTAAGCGCCTACGTTGAAGCTCTTGCTGCCCTGGCGGCCCTCGCGAACGCCGACAGTCCGGAAATGCTCGAGGAGCAGATTTTTATCATTATGATACTGCATCGCGAGAAGGGGGGAAGCTCTCGGCATAAAAATCCGCGTCGAAGACCAGGGACCAGTCGCACGCGCCCACGAAAGCGTCATAGTCCTTGCCGTAGTCGTACGCTACGTCGTAAGGGTTATGATCGCTATAGGTGTCGACGATGCATGCGCCTATATCGGTCTCGACCTTGGACTTGAGGCCGCATATCTGCTTGATAGCGCTCGCGGATCCGGAAACGGAAACAGGCGCGGTATCGGACGGGGATGCCGCGGGAACGCTGTCAGCGCTTTCCCGGCTTGCGGAGTAGGAGATGTCGGGATACGCAATCCCGGAAACGGAGCTATCGCTCGAAGTCGCGGCGGGAACGCTATCCGAGCTGTCCCAGTCGACGGTGCAGATAATGCCCGAAGGCTTGATCTCGGATTCGGCAGCAGCGATCGAGGAATCGCTGTCGGGCTCGGACGAGCCGTAAGACACGCTCGTATCAGCAGCACTCGAAGAATCGGACGCTCCGGGCGCGTCATAAGTATATGGAGCGGCAGCGCGCCCGCCGTCATCGGCGCACCCCGCGAGCATAACGATAGAGAGAGCCGCGGCAGCCGCAACGATGAAATTCTTCTTGATAGTCAACTTAATAAACCTACCTTTCCGGGCCGCTTTTCCGGGCCGCGCTTAAAATGTTCAAAGTCGGTCAAACTTGTAAATTGTCAATTATCTATCGTCCATTGACTTATGTCGACTGCTTCTCCGTCCGCCCACAGGTGCTCCAGCTGATAGAACTCCCTTGCCTCCTCAGTGAACACGTGTACGATAACGTCGATATAATCCAGTACGATCCAGTTTCTGCTTTGGATTCCCTCGACGCTTTTCGGCGTTATGCCCGCCTGCTCGAGATGATACTCAACCGCGTCCGCGAGCGCTTTTACCTGCGTTGTGCTTGTTGCCGAGGCGATAACAAAATAATTCGCCAAAATCGTCAAGTCATCGACCTTAAGCGCCGTGATTTTCTCCGCTTTCTTGCTATCTAACGCCTTTACGGCGATTTCCAACTCTTCCCTATCTGTCATAAACTCTCCTTGTCCTTGTTAAAATTCAAGTAATAATTATAAGCTTCGAACGTCGACTGCGGCAATCCGCCGCACTTCGAGCAGACGCAGTTCACCTGATAGATCAGCGCGACGGACATTGCCAGATCCAGGTCCTTATAGCAATACTCGCGCATTTTGTCCACGCCCTTATAGTCGCGTTCGTCAGAGATCATATCCCCAAGGTAGACGATCTTCTCCATGACCGTCATTCTCGCGCAGCCGACCGTGTGGTATCTTATCGCGCTGATGATCTCCTCGTCCTTTATCCCCATCACCTCGCGGACGTAATACGCCCCCGCGACGCCGTGCCAGAGGCTCTTCGTAGAGAGCTCCACGGGGTCGGGGTTTAAGCCGCTGTCCGCGGTGTACAGCTTCTGCCGCTCTGGAGCCGCCTCCTTCATAATATCATGCAGCATTCCCGCGAGATAGCACCGCCGCTTGTCCGCGCCGTGCTTTTCCGCAAGCCTGAAGCACTCCTCCGCAACATTCATGCTGTGCGTGAAGCGCTTTTTGGATAAGCGCTCGCGCAAGTGCTCTTCGTATTCGTCAAAATCCGCATAACGTGACATGCGATACTGCACCCCCTTGCGTTTACATTTTAATAACTAGCCTTCTTAATGCGGTCTTATGATGTTGACTGTCTCATTTTATTTTAAAGTCGCGAAAAAGCGCGCGGCTCCGCCGCGCTAGCCGCCTGCAAAGGCTCCGTTCGCTTCGCTCTCTCCACCTTTGCAGGCGCTTTTTTCGCGACACTGCCCTCGGGGTAGGCTGACTGTTTAATAAATAGCCTTCTTAATGCGTCTTTAGGAGAAAACGTTATTCTCCGCAATGTATTCCGCAACGCTCTGCGGCACAAGCTCCGTGATGTCCCCGCCGCTCGAAATCGCCTCTCTTATCCTCGTCGACGAAACGTCAACGACGCTCGTCGGGATCACCTTGACGCGCCCGATTTGGTTCGCGAACTCCACCATATCCGTGAAGCTGTCCTCCTCGCGGGCTATCGCGCAGACCGTGCTTTCCTTCAGCACGCTCTCGTACTTGTACCACTCTTTAAACGAAAACAGCATATCGCCGCCGATAAGGAGATAAAACCGCTCGCCGGGAAACCGCTTCGCGAGCTCTCTTATCGTGTTTATCGTGTAGCTTACACCGCCCATTTCCCGCTCGATGTCAGAGATCTCGATCCTGCAATCGCATTTCCCCGAGCCGTCCAGCGGCAGGAACGCGCGGCGGCACATCTCCTCGCGCTGCTCAAACGGCGCGAGCTTCGTCGCCTTGTGCGGGCTTTCAAACGTCGGGATTATCAGCAAGCGCCGCAGATTAAGCTGCTCTATCGCTTCCCTCGCGAGATTGATATGCCCGTTATGCGGCGGGTTGAACGCCCCGCCGAAGATACCCGTTTTGATCTGCTTTTCTGCCATTATTCACCTGTTTTTGGGAAACGCAATACGTTTCCATTATTTTCGGGCATCTTTCCCCGCCTGCGGCGGGGAAAGATGCATTATGACTGTGTTTTTTTCGATTTTTGAGTATTGCAGATTTTCTTTTCCTTAGCCTGCGCCTTTGCCTTGTAGAGCGGCTTGACCTCCGGTTTCTTAGGCTTTTGAGGCTTGGGCTTGTTGGACTTCCGCCACAAAACGAACTTCCGCCCGATGACCGCAACTACCTCCGCGCCGAGCTTCGGCGCGATCAAATCCGCGGCTTCTCTTGCCGAAAGCTCGCAATTCTCTTGAACGCCGAGCTTAATAAGCTCCCGCGCGTTTATCGCGTTTTCGAGCTGGTTTATTATCTCGTCCGAAACGCCCGACTTCCCGATAAAGAAAATCGGGTCAAGGCTCTGCGCTTTTGAGCGCAGCTCGGCTCTTTGCTTACTTGTCAGCATTTATGAAAATTTCTCCTTCAATATCTCCGAGAGCTTTCCGAAAGCCACGGCGCGGTGGGAGATTTTGTGTTTCTCCTCCTCGTCGAGATCCGCCATGCTTTCGTCCTCGTTCACCATAAAGATCGGGTCGTAGCCGAAGCCGTTTTTGCCGTGCGGCTTGTCGCCTATGTAACCGTTCACCTCGCCGCGCACAGAATACTCGTCGTCCTCGGCGTAGATGAAATAGATAGTGCAGACGAACCGCGCCTCGCGGAGCTCGTGCTCCACGCCGTGCATTTCATCAAGCACCTTCTTGCAGCGATCCTTGTCCGTAGCTCCCTCGCCCGCGTATCGCGCGGAATACACGCCCGGCGCGCCGCCGAGGAAGTCTATCTCAAGCCCGCTGTCGTCGGCTATCGTGGGTTCTCCCGTTGCCTCGAACACCGCCCTTGCCTTGATATGGGCGTTTTCCTCAAACGTGTCGCCGTCCTCGACGATCTCCTCGTTGAAGCCCGCCTCGCGCATTGAGATAACGTCGAAGCCGTAAGGCTCCAGAAGCTCCTTGAACTCGCGCAACTTGCCCGCGTTATTCGACGCGATTATCAGCCGTTTTCGGACGGGAACCGCGCCTTGTTCTTCACTCGATCGTTGATGTTCCATAAAAATAATCCTTTCGCAAAAATTGTTATCTTTTATTATAACATTTTTTCATGCCAATCGCACGTAGACTTGAATTTTAACGCTTATCCTGTTAAAGATCTTACGTTGTCTTTATTATAACATATTTTCAAGCCAATCGTATGCGTACTTGAATTTTAACACTAATCCTGTTAAAGATCTTATGTTGTCTTTATTATAACACAAAAGTTTCAAGATGTCAAGACCTTGAACGTTTGCCCGGACTGAGCGATAAACCGGAATTTATTTATCTTGTTCCGTTCATCATTTTTATAAAGCGGCTGACCATTTTATCAGTATGTCAAAAAGTTCAGCAAAGGATGAAGCCGTGTAGTCAATTTCATATTCTTTCATTGCACCTTTGACATCGCCCTCCGGCATAAACCAACAGCTTGTGAGGTCTGCGTTTTTTGCTCCGAGCATATCAGACGTAAGCGAATCTCCGATGACAATGCAGCTCTTGTCGGGCTCGTTGACTGCCTTTTTTACAATATCAAAATATTCATTTGACGGTTTAGATACCCCCATGGATTCGCTTACGAACAAATCGCATATATAATCATTCAGTCCCGTGGAAGCAATTCTTCCTTTTGCATTTTTGGCTGCCCCATTTGTGATGACATATATCCTTGCATCAGGCACGCTTTCCACAACCTTTTTCAGGAAATCGAGTGCGCCATCCATAAGGATTCCGTTTTGCGACATACAATCTATGAAATCGCTGTTTATCTTCATAAGATCCATTCCGTCGGTATTGCATCCACATTCCTCAAATAATATCCCGAATCTCGTCTCAAACAGCTCGGCTTTGGAGATCATTCCTTTCTCAAATTCAAGCCAGAGCTTTTTATTGATCCGCTTAAAGGAATCATATCGCTCCTCCGTGAACGCCTGACCGTTCATTTCCATAACAGTTTTCAGCGCAATGTGTTCCGAAGCATGAAAATCAAGTAAAGTTTGATCCAGATCAAACAATAAATTACGATGCAGCATTCATATCTCCTTGTCCGTGCCGCCTGTGTCGGTCGTATCGACGATCATAAACTCGTCCGCGTGATACGGCAAGGCGAACACGGCGTAATCTCCGCAGATCGAAGCCCTTTCAACGCCGCGGTTGTTTGAAACGCCCGTCGAATTATCCAGCCAAGCCGCGCCGATATTCTCCGCGGGAACGCCGTTCAGCTTTTCGAGCGGATAATAAACATAATAAAAATCGCTGCCGTAGGACTCCCGCGTATACGCTTTCGATATAGGCTTGCTTACCTTCTCGCTTTCATTGTATTTCGCGAAGAATTGTTCGATATTTTCCGTGCCGTTTTCGTTCTCGGCAATATCTCTGAAAATGTAATCAAACTCACCGTTGGTTTTAATCTCGTAGTCCTTATGTATAACCTTGCCCTTTTCTCCTGCTTTACTCCACTCGTATGCCACGCGGTCGGTTATGTAATGAGCGTATTTCGCGTAGTGTTCGTCATAGTCGTAAACAGAACCGAACTTTTCCGACGCGACAAATTCATCGCGGTGATCGGTAGTGTCAAACGATGTAAAATAAGGTTTGATACTCCACTCGTCAAGCTTTTTAAAAAGCGGGCTTTCCAAGTCAAATTTCGTGTCGGCGAAATCCACCGTAACGCCGCCGTGCTGACGTTCCATAACCTCGTCGAGGTTCGTTCCGTCAAAATACCTCTCAATAACTCGGTCGCCGAGGAAATCGCTGCTGTAAATTCCAACGTCACGCAGCGTTCCGTTTGGGTGAACGCGGCTCACCTCGTCGAAAACCGCCTGCTTTATCTCGTCAAGCTGATAATCGTCGGCGAATTTCGCGAGTGCGTTTTCGTTAGTGAGCAGCTCCACGGTAAAATCTTTGCCGTCCGCCGTCATTTTAACAGTAGTCAGTTTATCGCCGTCGCTGAATGTATAGGATTTAATGTAGTCCGCCTCGGCGTCGATACCGTACTTGTCCTTAATGAAAAGCACCGCGTCGTTTTCGGCGTTTCGTCTTGAGTAAATTTCCGAGACGGCGGTCACGCACATAGATATCTCCAGCCCGCAAAGCACGAAAAGCCCCACGACGCTGAAAACCACACGCATTTTGTTGTTCAGCTTTTTGTAGCCTTTGATAGTTGAGATCATCGTGATCAACGTCAAAACCAAGGCGGCGCAACACAACACAATGGAAATGGGGACAAGGACTAAATAACGTTTGTTGCTGAATATCATAAGCAAAACGTTGGTGATCATCAGCGCCCATATTGCGATCACCAAAAGCAAAGAGATACGCTTTTGCTCTTTAGACACAACGATTTTCTCGTCCATTTCGTCTCCTTTTACTCAAACAGCGCGTTGACGTAATCCTCCGGCACGAACGGCTGAAGATCGTCTATCTTCTCGCCGACGCCGACGAGCTTCACGGAAAGCCCCAGCTCGTTCTTTATCGGGATTATAATGCCGCCCTTTGCCGTGCCGTCGAGCTTTGTGAGGACTATTCCCGTGATGTCGGCGGTCTCATTGAAGAGCTGCGCCTGGCTTACGGCGTTTTGCCCCGTTGTCGCGTCGAGCACGAGCAGCGTTTCAACGCTCGCCTCCGGGAGCTCTCGCGTAATTATCCGCGCAATTTTTTTCAGCTCCTCCATAAGGTTTTTCTTATTGTGAAGCCGCCCCGCGGTGTCGCACAATACTATGTCCGCGCCGCGAGCCTTTGCCGCGGAGATCGCGTCGAAGATTACCGCCGCGGGGTCGCTGCCCTCGCCGTGCTTTACGATATCCACGCCCGCGCGCTCCGTCCAGACGTTGAGCTGGTCGATAGCCGCCGCGCGGAACGTGTCCGCCGCCGCGACGATGACCTTTTTGCCCTGCGCCTTGAACCTCGCCGCCATTTTGCCGATAGTCGTAGTCTTTCCCGCGCCGTTCACGCCGATGACCATGATCACCGACGGCTTTGTCTCGAGCTTCAGCTCGTTGCCGCCCGAGAGCATCTCCGAGATGATGTTTTTCAGCATCTGCTTTACCTCGGCGGGCTCGGTCGTGCCCGTTTTCTTGACCTGAACGCGCAGTTGGTCGCAGATATCCATACTTGTCTCCGCGCCGATATCCGATAATATCAGCGTTTCCTCAAGCTCGTCGAAGAAGTCCTCGTCTATCTTCGTAAACGAGTTTATCAGCTGCTCCACCTTGGACATAAAGCCGTCCTTGGTCTTTTTCAAGCCCTCCTTGAGCTTATAGAAGCTCTGCTCCTTCTGCTGAGCCTCGTATTCCTCCTGGAACTTAACGTCGCTCTCGTGATCCGTAAAGATAGGCGCGCCGCCGCCCAAACGTTCAAGCAAAGACGGACGTTCCTCAGTAACCGCCTCTTCTTCTGTTTTCTTCTTTTTATCAAACAGTCCCATAATTCTCCTTATTTAAAAAAATTTCAAAATTCCCTCACCGCTGCTCCGCTCGCTGCGCTCGCTCTGCAGCGCTGAGGGAACCGGTCAGCCTGCGCGCTTCGCGCTCCGGCTGACACTTTTTGAAATTTACTTGTCGCCATACCGTTGCTCCGGTCATTGCGTTTCGATTGCACTGCCGGTTTGTAATGCCGGTAATAACGCGCCTTGACTGCGAAGCCGAATAATTGTTAGTTATATGGTAGTTAGTTACTCGAGCGGAAAAGCAGTTCGGTTCAAGTAACTAGTTGGTAATTTTCTTGAGCTCCTCATTAAGCTCCTGCCTGAGCAGCCTCGACACGCCCTTTTCCTGCATAAACACTCCGTAAAGCACCTTGCAGCCCTCGATCGTGCCGCGGCGGTGAGAAATTACCATAAGCTGAGTGCGCTGACTGAAACGGTTTAGGTAGTTTATATATCGCTCGACATTCATCACGTCAAGCGGCGCGTCTACCTCGTCGAGCATACAAAACGGCGTTGGGCGGTGCATAAGTATCGCAAAATAGATAGTTATCGCGACAAGCGCCTGCTCACCGCCCGAAAGCGAGATGAGGTTCTTTATTACCTTTCCCGGAGGCGCGGCTTTTATCTCAACGCCGCTGTTCAGCACGTCCTCGGGGTTTGTGAGCACAAGCTCCGCCCTGGCGCCCTCGCCGAACACCTGCTCGAAGATCACCTTGAAATGCTCGTTAATATCGTTAAAGCTCTCCACAAACTGCGTTTTGATGCTCTCCGTCATCTCCTCGATGATCTTCTCAAGCTCGCGCTTGCTGTCCTCGATATCCCTTAGCTGCTTTGACTGGAACTCGTATCGCTGCGACACAAGCTCGTACTCCTCGATAGAAGCCATATTGACGATGCCGAGCGCGTTTATCCGCTTGTTGAGATCCGTCAGCTCGTTTTCGGCGGCGAGAAGATTTTCGGGAATCTCCGCCTGAGCCGTCGCTTCGGAGACCGTCAGAGAATAACTGTCGAACAAAAGCGCGACGATCTTGTCATAATCCTTCTGCACCGTCACCTGCCGCTCGTCGAGCCTCGCGACCTCGCGCGAGAACTTCTCTTTGTTCTGGTTCGCCTCGCTGATGCTCTTGTGGAGCTCGTTGATTTTGCGGTCGAGCTCGTTTATCTCGTTTGAGAGCGACGTTATCTCGTCGTTCTTCTCGGTGATGTCGCCGGCGCTTTGCTCTATCTCGCGCTTTATGCGTTCAATCTTTTCGCGGATCTCGCGGTCGGAATTATCAAGCTCGCTCATCACCTGCTTGAAGCCGTCGCTGTTTTCGATAAGCGTGCGGCGGTTTTCCTCGATGTTCTTTATCTGCTGATTGAAAATATCAATGTCGTGCTCGTGGTCGAGCCGCTCCAAACCGAGCTTCTTTATTTCCTCGGAAATATCGCTGAGCTTATTCTGCGTCTTGGTGCGCTCGCCGCTTTGCGCCTCAAGCTTCTTTTCGAGCTTTTCTATCTCTTTTCCGAGCCGCTCGATCTCCTTGCCAGCCAAAGCCGCCGCGTCGTTTTGCTGCTTTATCTGCGCATCGAAGCCCGAGAGCGTTTTCTTGGAGGTCTCCTCGCTGTTTTCAAGCTGCTCGATAAGGCTTTCCAGCCGCGAGATCTCCGCGCTTGTTCTGATGTCCTCCTGATCCAGCTCGCGGATCCTGTCCGCCATGCCCTCGCTTTCGATGTTGAACTTCGCGATCTCCGCCTTGTAACGCTCAAACTCCTCGCTTTTTGACTTCGCCGTTTCCTTTAGTTTAGTGATCTCTGAATACAGCGCGTCGAGCTCCTGCTTACGGGAGATTATTCCGCCGCGGTTGATTTTCGAGCCGCCCGTGAACGAGCCGCCCGCGTTTACCAATTGCCCGTCAAGCGTCACTATTCTGAATTTATAGCCGTATTTCTTGCCGATGACCGTCGCGGTATCGATATCGTCAACCACCGCGGTGAGTCCCAGAAGATTGGAAATTATCTGCGCGTATTCGTCGCCGCACTCCACAAGCTCGCTTGCTATGCCCTCAAAGCCCGTTTCGGACTTCAGCTTCGGCTCGTTGAGATAGCGCCCCTTCATTGAAGTCAGCGGATAGAACGTCGCTCTGCCCGCGCCGCTTTCCTTCAGGAAACGAATACACCGCGTCGCGGTTTCCTCGTTGTCGACAATGATGTTCTGCATTACGGTTGACAGCACCGTTTCTATCGCGGTGACGTACTTTTCGGGCACGGTGATCACGTCGGCAACAATGCCGTGAATTCCCGTAAGCCGCCCCTGCTCACCCGCGTTCAGTATCTCCTTGACAGCGCGGTTATAGCCCTCCTTGCTCTTTTCGATGTCCGACAAAACGCGATAGCGCTGCGCCTTTTCCCCGAGCTTGCCGTTCACGTCGTCGAGAGCCTTGCGCGCCTCGTCATAGCGCTTACGCTTGCCCTCGGCAAGGCGCTCCATTCCCGCGAGGCGGTTCTGCGCCGTGTCGCGCTCCTCGGCGTTTTTCGCAGCGGATTTCTTCACCTCGCCAAGCTCCGCTTTGTACTCGCCCATTTTTGCTTCGCTGTCGGAATTATCCTCGATAAACCGAAGCTTCTGCTCCTCGGCCTTTTTCGCCTCGCTTTCGGCGATAGACCGCGCGAGCTCCTGCTTCGTCTCCTCGGCGCGAAGCCCAGCTATTTCGCTTTCCAACGCGGAATATTCCTCGCTCGCGGCATTGCTTCTGTCGGAGATCTCATCGAGCTTTTTCTGTAATTCCCCGGACTTTTTCTCACAGTCCTCCGCGGCTTTTTGCGCTTCGTTTATCTGCGAATTCACGTCCTTTATCTGCTCGTCGAACGTCGCGGAATTTTCCTTTGCGTTTTTCAGCTGCTCGGTAAGCTCCGCGCGGCGTTCTTCGTTGTGCTTAAGATCATTTTCCGCAACGGAGATGTCGGATTTTTTCTCCGCAAGCTCGTCGTTCGCGGACTGAATGCTCGAACGAATTCGCTCCAAGCGCCCCTGCGAAGCCATTTTGTCATTACCGAGCTTCTCGATATTCTCCTCGGCGGTTTTGATATCGCGCTCAAAATGCTCGCACTCGCCGCGGTTTATCAACAGATCGTCCTCGATTTTTTGCAGCTGCGCGCGCTTTTCGTCCAGTCTCGCTACGGACACGGAGATTTCCAAGCCCTTTTTCTGCGACATCAGCTCGGAAGCCATAACCGCCTTTTCCGACTGTTTTTTCAAAATCGGCAGACGTTCCTCATCAACGCGGATCAAATCGCGCTGGCGCGTGATGTTTTCCTCCGCCTGCGCAAGCTGCTTTTCCGCGGCGGCTTTTTTGTGCAGAAACAGCGAAACGCCCGCCGCCTCCTCGAAAACCTCGCGGCGCTGGGTGTCGCGGGCTTCTACGATCTCAGCCACTTTGCCCTGCCCGATTATAGAATAACCGTCGCGCCCGAGACCCGTGCCCATAAGCAGCTCGTGAATATCCTTAAGACGCGACTTCTTGCCGTTTATCAGATACTCGCTCTCGCCCGAGCGGTAGAGCTTTCGCGAGATCACGACCTCGTCCGCGTCGATTGAGAGGGCGCGGTCAGCGTTGTCGATCGTCAGCGCGACGTGCGCGAAGCCCATAGGCTTGCGCTCCACCGTACCGTTGAAAATAACGCCCACCATATCCTCGCTGCGCAGAGTTTTAGCGCCCTGCTCTCCCATGACCCAGCGCAGCGCGTCCGAAATATTGCTTTTTCCATTGCCGTTCGGACCGACGATCGCCGTGGTTTCCGTGTCGAAATTAAGCACGGTCTTATCCGCAAACGACTTGAAACCTTGAATTTCCAGTGATTTAAATAACATTCAGTCTCCTTATTTTAAAGTCGCGAAAAACCGGCTGATTTAGAAGTCGCGAAAAACCGCTCACTTCGCTTCGCTCCGTTCGCTAGCAGAGCAGCATTGCACACTCTGCGCTTCGCTCCGAGTATGCAATGCTGCTCTCTTTTTTCGCTCCACTGCTCTATCGCGGCGTTTTCTTGAATTTTACGAGCTTTTTATGCGCTTCCGTTACGTTATACTACCCAAATATAAACCCCCGGCTTCGGCTTGAACTC
>JAIDPG010000210.1:346-4389 GCA_029062865.1 Oscillospiraceae bacterium | reverse complement strand
ATATAAAATGGCTAAGATTATAGGAATCGATTTAGGTACGACAAACAGTTGTGTTTCGGTAATCGAAGGCGGCGAGCCCGTGGTTATCACGAACTCCGAGGGCTCGAGAACGACCCCGTCCGTTGTCGCTTTCACAAAGGACGGCGAGAGACTTGTGGGTCAGCTCGCGAAGAACCAGGCAGTCCAGAACCCCGAAAAGACGGTAATTTCGATCAAGCGCCACATGGGCTCGGATTATAAGGTTGACATCGACGGCAAGAAGTACACTCCGCAGGAGATCTCCGCGATGATACTCCAGAAGCTGAAGGCGGACGCGGAGGGCTATCTCGGCGAGAAGGTAACGGACGCGGTAATCACCGTTCCCGCGTACTTCACTGACAGCCAGCGCCAGGCGACCAAGGACGCGGGGCAGATCGCGGGACTTAACGTTCAGCGTATCATCAACGAGCCGACCGCGGCGGCGCTCGCATACGGCGTTGACAAGGAAGATGATCAGAACATCGTGGTTTACGACCTCGGCGGCGGCACGTTCGACGTTTCGGTAATTAACATCGGCGACGGCGTTCAGGAGGTTCTCGCGACGGCGGGCAACAACCACCTCGGCGGCGACGATTTTGACCAGCGCGTTATCGATTACCTTAAGGATGAGTTCAAAAAGTCCGACGGAATTGACCTCGCGAATGACAAGTTCGCGATGCAGAGATTAAAGGACGAGGCGGAAAAGGCGAAGATCGCGCTTTCCAACTCCACTACCGTAAACGTTTCTATCCCGTATATCACCGCGGACGCGAACGGCGCGAAGCACCTGAATGTTACTCTTTCGAGAGCGAAGTTCAACGACCTCACCGCGGATCTTGTAGAGGCTACAATGGGTCCGCTCAAGCAGGCGATCTCCGACTCCGGGCTTGACAAGAACGAGATACACAAGATCCTGCTCGTGGGCGGCTCTACGAGAATTCCCGCCGTTCAGGAAGCTGTAAAGGGCTTCCTCGGCAAGGATCCGTTCAAGGGCATCAACCCCGACGAGTGCGTTGCGATCGGCGCGTCTATCCAGGGCGGCGTTCTTAACAAGGAGGTCGGCGGCATCGTTCTTCTGGACGTAACTCCGCTGTCGCTCGGCATCGAGACCGCCGGCGGCGTCTGCACGAAGATGATCGAGCGCAACACGACTATCCCGTGCAATCACTCGCAGGTGTTCACGACCTATTCCGACAACCAGCCGTCGGTTGACATCAACATTCTCCAGGGCGAGCGCGAGTTCGCGAAGGATAACAAGTCTATCGGCAACTTCCGCCTTGACGGCATTGCTCCCGCGCCGCGCGGTATCCCGCAGATCGAGGTTACGTTCGACATCGACGCGAACGGCATCGTAAACGTAACCGCCAAGGACAAGGGCACGGGCAAGGAGCAGCACATCTCGATAACCGCCTCCACGAATATGAGCAAGGAGGACATCGACAAGGCCGTTAAGGAAGCGGAAGCATACGCGGCGGAGGACAAGAAGCGCAAGGAAGACGTCGATGCGCGCAATGAAGCCGATTCTATGGTTTATAATATCGAGAAGTCGCTGAACGATTTCGGCGATAAGGTAACCGAGGACGACAAGGCAAAGGTTCAGCCGAAGCTCGACGCGCTGAAGGAGGCGCTCAAGGGCACGGACATCGAGGACATCAAGGCGAAGAAGGACGAGCTGCAAAAGGCGTTCTATGAGGTAGCCGAGAAGGTCTACAAGGAGAACGGCGGCAACCCGCAGGATTTCGCGGACGCTGCGGGAGCGGCGGGCGCTGCGCCTTCCAACGATGATAACAACGGCGGAGACGACGGCGCTGTTGACGTGGAGTTCACCGAGAAGAAGTAATTTATCGGGCATTGCGCCGCGTGGGAAATCGCGGCGTATTTGCCGATTTTTCAAGACTTTTCAGGACGTGAGGATTTATCTATGAACGACAATCAGAAGAAAATCGCGCAGGACGCGCTTTGCGCTTGGCTCGCCGAGCAGGAGCAAATGGACGGAAAGCCCCCGAAGAAGATCGAGTACGAGTTCGCGCTGAAGGACGATGAAAACGGCGATCTGATCTTCTTTGTGTTCAAGTTCAAAAAGAGCTCGGTGGGGAAGTGGCTAATCGGTGTCGCGGGCGGATTTCCCGACGAGGAAAGCACCGACTGCAAGGCGGTTTTCAGCGGCTTTGACGAGTTTCCCGCCAAAGAAGAGGACGCTGTCGAGCTGGCGTTCAGGATGATCGATTATATTCTGCAATTCAATATGCGCGAGCGTCTTCAAGAGGTTTTTAAGCAGAACCTCAATTACATCAGACAAATGGAGGTCGACCCGGAGAAGATCGAGCGGCAGTTCGTCAAAACCCAAACGCGCTTTTTCCTCACCGTGGGAACCGTGGACGTTCCTACCGGTAAGGTGATCTGCGCCGACCCGCTGGATTACCTGGAGGGCGAGCATATCTTCGCTCCGGTACTTAAGCGCGAGATCCCCAAGGGCAGCTATCCCGCCGAGGTTTCAATCTGCCGTCATGATAATATCGGAATACGAATGTGTACCGCGCGGCTCAAGATAAAGGACACAAAGGCGGTGCGCTACGAGCAGGCGGAATCCGAGGAGGACTCGGCGGCTATGATCTGTTCGGACGGAGTGCTGCACGGCTTCCCCGTGGACGCGGGAATGATGTGCTTTATTGATGCGGGCGCGGCAAAGAATTATCAGAGCTTTTTCGAGAAGTGGCACGCCGAAAATCCCGAAAAGAACAACTATTATGACTATTTCAAGGCGTTTTTCGAGGAGAGCGACAAAAAGCTCCCCGCGTATCAGCGCGAGGGCGGAGACTTCATCGAGTGGGCAAATCCCGACACGGGCGAGCGCATGGTGCAGATAGCCTCGGGCTTCGGCGACGGCTTTTATCAGAGCTTCTGGGGCTTCGACGACAGCGGCGAGGTCTGCGAGCTTATTGTGCCGTTGGTTGACCCGGATCTGTTTGATAAATGACAGTTGTGAATGGGGGAATAAGCCTTTTGAAAAGATTGAAATACGGCGTAATTCTCGCAGCCGCCTTGTCAGTATTGTTTTGCGGTTGTTCGGCTATAATAGGCGAAAGCTCCGGGATTTCCGAAATATCCAAACCGTTTACTTACGGCATCTCGAAGGAGTACTGGAAATCTACGTCATATTCCATGGACGATATAAAGGCGAAAGTCCACCCGACGTTGTTTAACGACGAACGCGAGTTTAAGCCGGACGACTATTCGGACGACGCTTTGCGGGCGTATAATTCCATGCTGGGATATGCGGAGAGGCTGATTGGAACGGATTATTACGTTTATGATTACTACTATGCCGATTGGACGAACCCGCCGCATTCGTGGGTGATAAAAATCGTGCCTTATGAGATGGCGAGGACGGCGGAGAGCGAAAATCGTCGCCTTTACATCGACGAGCCGATCTGCTTGTTTTATGGCGAGGACGGCAGCTCGGTGCAATCGTGTCTGGAGCCGTATTTTATGGAGCGAAAGTGGTTTGACGATCTGTCGCGTGAGCTGACGGAGAGCTTCCCGGATTATAAGACGGAGCTTAGGATCTCCGAGTTCCAAGCAATATATCCCAATGTTCTGGAAACGCAGTTTGACGACCCCTCGGATTATACCTATATTATAAATGACAGCTTTTATGACAGGCGTGACGAGTGGGAGTACGGCAATGTCATAACCGTTATCCTTCCGAGCGATACGGAGCAGGACAGCGCGGCAGAGGTCTTTGAGCGGATAAAGCCGCTGCTTACCCGCTATTGTGTGACAGAGGTCAATATCTGTACGCTTACCGACGAGGAGTATATTGACTGGGAAGAGAGTTTTACGATAAAATAGGCGCAATTAGCATTAAAATAAAATGAGATAGTCAACATAATGGCGTTGCGGTATAGCAACACTAGATAAATTGCAGCGTAAGGGAGGCGCAGGAAATTTGCGAAAGCGAGCTGTATTGCCGCAGCGAAGCGGAGGCAATACAGCTCGGCTAGCGCAAGTCGAACGAAGTTCGA
>JAIDPG010000210.1:0-336 GCA_029062865.1 Oscillospiraceae bacterium | reverse complement strand
CTTCGTGTGGGTTTAAATTATGGTGGGTTATCCTCATTCCTAACTATTTGTTACTTGCGCGCTTCGCCAATTTCAAATTTAAATATGGACAAAAGAGATTATTATGAAGTCCTTGGGCTTGAGAAGGGAGCTTCCGACGCCGAGATAAAGAAGGCATACAGAAAACTCGCGAAGCAGTACCACCCCGATCTGAATCCCGATAACCCCGAGGCGGAGGCAAAGTTCAAGGAGATAAACGAGGCAAATCAGGTGCTTTCAGACCCAGAAAAGCGCGCGAAATACGACCAGTTCGGGCACGCGGGCGTAGACCCGAGCTCAGACTCTTATACACATCTC
>JAIDPG010000021.1 GCA_029062865.1 Oscillospiraceae bacterium | reverse complement strand
CCGCAAAGCGGCGTGCACAAACGTCATTGCGTTGTCCAAACCGCGATGCCGTTTGGGCCACATCGCCGCCGGCGGGGTGAACCGCGAATAAAAACGCAAACCCTATTAAGCCGAAAGTGGGTGAGAGCATAATTGAAACTTGACCACAACCGCGCCCCGCTTTATGAAGCGATGAAGGAATACCGCGACAACCGCGTTGTGAAGTTTGACGTTCCGGGGCATAAGGGCGGCAGAGGAAACCGCGCACTTAACGAGTTCCTCGGCGACAGCTGCCTCAAAAGCGACGTAAACTCTATGAAGCCGCTGGATAATCTCTGCCACCCCATTTCGGTGATAAAAGAAGCACAGGAGCTGGCGGCGGACGCGTTCGGCGCGGATAGCTCGCTGTTTATCGTAAACGGCGCGACGGGAGCAGTGCAGGCGATGATAATGAGCGTGTGCAAATCGGGCGACAAGATAATCCTCCCGCGGAACGTCCACCGAAGCGCGATAAACGCGCTTGTCGTGTGCGGAGCGGTGCCCGTTTACGTCAACCCAGGAGTAAACGGCGAGCTCGGGATCCCTCTCGGAATGACCCCCGAGGAGGTGGAGCTCGCGATTGTACAGAACCCCTCGGCGAAAGCGGTTTTGGTGAACAACCCGACGTATTACGGCATTTGCTCGGATCTTAAAAAAATCGTGGAGATCGCGCACAAGCACGGTCTTTTGGTGTTGTGCGACGAGGCGCACGGCACGCATTTTTATTTCGGGGAAAATCTCCCGATCTCCGGAATGGCGGCGGGCGCGGATATGGCGGCGGTGTCCGTTCACAAAACGGGCGGCTCGCTCACGCAAAGCGCGATGCTGCTAATGGCGAATTCCGTCAACCCCGACTACGTTCGGCAGGTGATAAACCTTACGCAGACGACCTCGGCGAGCTATCTGCTGATGGTCTCCCTCGACCTAGCACGGCAGAATCTGGCGCTACGCGGGCGGGAGTTTTACGAGAAAACCGTGGAGTTCTCCGAATACGCGCGCCGCGAGATAAACGCTATCGGCGGCTATTACGCGTTCGGCGAGGAGCTTGCGAACGGACGGGAGTTCTTCGCGTTCGACAAGACGAAGCTCTCGATACACACAAGGGCAATGGGGCTCGCGGGGATCGAGGTTTACGATCTTTTGCGAGATGAATACGACATTCAGATAGAATTCGGCGACATCGGCAATATCCTCGCGATAATCACGGGCGGCGACAGGGCGCTCGACATCGAGCGGCTGGTTTCCGCGCTTTCCGAGATAAAGCGGCTTTACGGAAGAAGCCCCGCGGGGCTTTTCGACCACGAGTACATCAACCCGACCGTCGATATGCCGCCGCAGAAGGCGTTCTACGCAAAGCGCAGGCAGCTTCCGATAAACGAAACGGCGGGGCGCGTGTGCGGAGAGTTCGTGATGTGCTACCCGCCTGGAATACCCATTCTCGCTCCGGGAGAGCGCATTACAAGGGACATTCTCGACTACATAGCCTACGCCAAGGAAAAGGGCTGTTCGCTCACGGGACCGCAGGATATGAACGTTGAGTATTTAGAAGTAGTCGAGTAGCTTCTTGCTTCGATTTTAAACAGGTGAACAATGGGAAGAAAGAACGCCACGCGGACTAAACGCCGCAATTTACTTCGCAAAATGCGAAATCACAATAAGCGCAGCGGGCTGTTTAACGGCAATGTCGAGCGCCCTGTGGAGTTTATCGTTGTCTGGGCTTCGATACTCGCGTTCATTGTCGGAATGTGGATTTTCTTGATGAATCTGGGGCTTAACAAGCGCGATTATGTGCGCGGGGATTTGGTTTACGAGGGCTCCTATCGTAAAAACGACAGCGTCGTCTTTACGCTTTCGGGCGGGGAATATTACTCCTCGGCTGAATTCTGCGACCTTGACGGGATAGCGGCGCTGAAGGGCGGCGAGGTGCTTTCGGTCATCACCGCCAAGGACGACGTTATCTCAATAAATTACGACAACAAAACGCTCCTCTCGCTTGAGGACAGCGAGCGCGAGGACGCGGAGGGCAAGCGCGCCGCGACGATTATTTTTGGGCTTTTCGCGGGGCTTTGGCTTTTGTATGTCGCGGCTTCGGTTTTGGTGATGTGCAACGCGCACAAGATGCCTCGATGGCTCGTTGTCGTGTTCGTCGAGCCGAGCTATCTTACAAGATTTCAGAAAAAGTGAGGTTTCAAAATGGAAAAGGATTACGACGAATTGTGGAACGAATACGCCGGAGAGTTCAACGAAAAGCTGGAAGGAGAGAACGGCGGCGACTGGAGCAAGCTTGACGAGACGGAGCAGGAAATAGCGGCGCTCTGGAAGCTGGCTTGCGATATGTACAGCGGCGGCTTCGACGAGTTTTTCCTGAACTGGGGCTATGACTGCTATTCCTACGCGATGCGCGGGATAAAGCGTGTTGCCGATGTCGACAAGGGCGTGAACAAGGTGTACAAGCTGCTTGAAAACGCGTACACAAAGGTTTTCGCGCGGTTTGAAAATGACGCTCGGATAAAGTCCTACGCCGACATTCTGCAATATCTCACGGAGAAGGACGAGAAAATTCTCGAAAAGACGTTTGACGAGTTTGATGAAAAGCTCGGTCCGCTGCTCTGCCAACGGGCGTACGAGTATTACTGCGAAAAGCTGAATATCCAAATATAAAGCCGTAAAGGAGAACGCAAATGGCAAACGAAAAGAACTACGACGAATTGTGGGACGAATACTCCGGCAAGTTCAACAAAAAGCTCGTGTTCGACTGCGGCAGCGACTGGAGCAAGCTCGACGAGACCGAGCAGGAGATAGCCGCGCTTTGGAAGCTGGTTGTTGACACAAACAACGGCGGCTTTGAGCAGTTTTTCACGAATTGGGGCTATGAGTGCTATTGGTACGCGATGCGGGGAATTCAGAAGATCGGCGACAGAACGCTTCTGGAGCTGCTTCACGGCACGTATATGAACGTGTTCGACAAGTTCCGCGAGGACACTCGGCTTACGTATTACTCGGATATTTTCGATTACCTCACCGAGGAGGACGAGGATATTCTTCGGGACACGAACATTGCGTTCTGGGAGGAGCACGGGGAGAGGCTCTGTGAGGAGGCGTATAAGTATTACAGCGAAAAACTTGGGAAGCCTATTGATAACTGAGTTTTTGCTTTTGAAAGGAGAGCAGGTTATGAGTACCAAAGACAGAGCAGCATATATTTTTGAAAGACTTTCGGAAGAACAGCTTGAAGCATTTGTAACCTTGTTTGGCAGAACTTATATTCCCGAGGAAGAACCCGACGAATGGGATAAGGAAATGATCGAGCGTAGCAAGAACGACACTTCAGAGAGCATTCCGCTTGAACAGGCAGCTAAGGAAATGGGGTTCAATTTAGATGACCTATAAAATAGAGATCAGAAAAACCGCATTGAAGTTTATTGTAAAACAGGAGCGTAAAACGCAACAGCGTTTGCTTAGCGCAATTAACGGGCTGCCTCATAGTGGAGACATAAAGAAAATGGCGGGCTATACTTTTTTGTATAGGCTTAGAGTTGGCTCATTTCGCATACTGTATGAGGTTGACCCTCAGTCCGATAAGCTGACGTTAATCGATGTTACGGATATTGACAACAGGGGGCAGGTCTATAAATAGGAGGGCAAAATGGAATTGTGGTTCACCGAAAACCACACCGAAAGTGTGAGGTTTTCAATAAAGATAAAGGAGCACTTGGTCTCGGAGCAGAGCGAGTTTCAGAAAATTGATATTCTCGAAAGCGAGGAGCTTGGGAGAATTCTCGTGCTGGACGGCTTTGTTATGCTGACGGAGAAGGACGAATATATCTACCACGAGATGATAACCCACGTGCCGATGTCGGTAAACCCCGAGATAAAGCGCGTGCTGGTCATCGGCGGCGGCGACGGCGGCGCGGTTAGGGAGCTTTGCCGCTTCAAGGGCGTTGAACATATCGACCTCGTTGAGATCGACAGGCGCGTTGTGGAGCTTTGCCGCGAGTATCTGCCGTTCACGGCGGGGAGCCTCGGCGACGAGCGTGTGCATATCCACTACGAGGACGGCTTGAAGTTCGTTCGGAGGCGTGAAAACGAGTACGATCTGATAATCGTCGACAGCACAGACCCGTTCGGACCGGGCGAGGGCTTGTTCACGAAGGAATTCTACGGGAATTGCTGCAAGGCACTGAACGAGCGCGGAATACTGGTCAATCAGCACGAAAGCACGTTCTACGACGAATACGCCCACGCGATGAAGCGCGCCCACGAGCGGATAAAGAGCTTCTTCCCGATAGCGCTTGTCTATCAGGCGCATATCCCGACCTACCCGAGCGGGCAGTGGCTGTTCGGCTTCGCGTCGAAGAAGCTCCACCCCGTAAACGACCAGAACGCCGAGTGGTGGGTAGCGCAGGGGCTTCGCACGAGATATTACAACAGGTTCGTCCACAGCGGCTGCTTCGCGCTGCCGAATAACGTAAGAGACGTTCTCGCGGGCAGAATTTAGTTTATCGAGGGCATTTTCCCCGCCGCGGGCAGGGAAAACGCAAAGGAGTTACGCTATGAAAACAAGAGGCAGAGCAGGAATAATTATTTCCTTGATAGTAGTGGGCTTGATGATGCTTTTCCTGATAGGCTCGGGCGTTGCGGCAATCGCGAAGGGCGGCGCAGTGCCGCTTGACACCGCGCAGAAGGGCGAGGTCTGCGAGTTCACGGCGCAATACGCGTTCAAGGCGTTCGAGATAAGCCACAGCGTGAATTTGATACCCACGGGCAGCGAGCATTATTATTTAATGTATTCAAGCGATGGCACGGTGGAATATCTAGTGCGGGCAAAGCCCTCGTGGATAAAAAAGCGCTTCGGCGCAAGCGGGCTTGCGGTCGGCAACAGCCAGAAAATCAAGGGCTTGGTAACGTCGCTGGATTACGAGATTAAAGACGAGGTTCGCGAGCTGAACGCGGAGATGCAGTCAGAGCACATCGGTACCGTCAGCGCAAGCTATTACATAGACACGCGCTATAAGGAACTCGGCTGGATGCGGATCTTCAGCGGAATAGGATATTCAGGCATCTTTTTGTTTATGCGCCTCGCGACAGTAAACGGGATGCTGCATGGCAACAAATTCCTCAAAGGGGTTTTCGCGGTGGTATTTCTGGGAATTTCGGTTATGCTGCTTTACACGATTTCCGTCGGAGGAGTGTGGTTTTAGTTGTTAGTTGTTTGAGTGGTGGGGCATATATTTCAAAAAGTGAGTTTGGAGGGAATGCTCGGATGAAAAACAAGTTTATTGGCATAATGCTTTTGATAATAGCGGTCGCGTGGGCGGTATGGAGCGTTTTTACGGGTGTGACGGGTCTTGCGAAATCCGGCTCGGAGCTGCTTTCGGCAAGCTCGCAAAAGGGAACGATCTGCGAGACAAAGGTGATTTTCGCAACAGAAATATTCACCGTCGAGCACAAAATGAACTTCATTCTCCCCATAGGCACGGAGCACTATTATTTCACAATGTCCGAGGACGGCGCGTCTCCGTTGCTGATAAAAGCAAGCCGCGAGTGGTATGACAAGAACTTCGGAGCTGACGGCATGGCTAAACAGCCTGTGACGGTAAAGGGCGAGATACAATCGCACGACGCGCGGAATTACGCAAAGCTGTCGGAGCTGAACAGCAAGCTTCAGCAGATCGATAAGAATGTTAGAGTATCTCAAAGCGTGTATTTGAACTCCATGTACAAAACGCATTATGGTATGCGGCTTGCAATGGGGCTCCTGTCGCTCAGTGTGGGCGTTGCTGTGTTGATTTTGATGAGATCGTATCGGTCGGGAAATTTGTCGGGCGGTGCGGCTAAATTCTTGGTGATATGGATGATCGTGGCGGTTTTGGGAGCGATCGTTCTCGGATTTGCTTCAAATGCGGTATGATCCCGCGGGGTTGCTCGGCTAGCCCGAACGAAGTTCGGGCGGTTCGCAAATTTTAAATTAAAATTAAACCCGGGCAGGTTAGTGCCCGGAAATAATAAAACTCAGAAAGGGAGATCAACTTTATGGGACATAGGGCTTTAATTATCGGCGCGGGCGGCGTTGCGAGCGTAGTGATCGCGAAGTGCTGCCAGAACAGCGAGGTATTCGGGGAGATAATGATAGCGTCGCGGACGAAGTCGAAGTGCGACGCGCTGAAGGAGCGCTTTCTGCCGACGACGAAAACGGTGATCAGCACGGCGGCAGTGAACGCGGACAACGTCCCCGAGCTTGTCGCGCTTATCAAGGAGTACAAGCCGGAGATCGTCGTAAACGTCGCGCTTCCGTATCAGGACTTGCATATTATGGACGCGTGCCTTGAATGTAAGGTTGACTATCTCGACACTGCGAACTACGAGCCGGAGGACACCGCGAAGTTTGAGTATTCGTGGCAGTGGGCGTATCGCGAGCGCTTTGAAAAGGCGGGAATAACCGCGGTGCTCGGATGCGGCTTCGACCCGGGTGTTACGGGCGTGTTCTCGGCTTACGCAATGAAGCACGAGTTCGACGAGATAAACTATATTGATATTCTCGACTGCAACGGCGGCGACCACGGCTATCCGTTCGCGACGAATTTCAATCCCGAAATAAATATCCGCGAGGTAAGCGCAAAGGGCTCGTATATCGAGGACGGCAAGTGGGTAGAGACCGAGCCCATGGAGATAAAGCGCGTTTACAACTTCAAGGGCGTCGGCGAAAAGGATATGTATCTGCTGCACCACGAGGAGCTTGAAAGTCTCGCGCTGAACATCAAGGGAATAAAGCGGATCCGCTTCTTTATGACGTTCGGGCAGAGTTATCTTACGCATTTGAAGTGTCTTGAAAACGTCGGCATGACAAGCATCGAGCCGATTATGTTCGAGGGCAAGGAGATAGTGCCGCTGCAGTTCCTCAAAGCCGTATTGCCCGATCCCGCGTCGCTCGGTCCGAGAACGGTCGGCAAGACTAACATCGGCTGCATTTTCCAAGGCAAAAAGGACGGCAAGCCGAAGAATTACTATCTGTACAACATCTGCGATCACCAGGAGTGTTACAAGGAGGTCGGCTCGCAGGCGATAAGCTATACGACGGGCGTTCCCGCGATGATAGGCGCGGCAATGGTGCTTACGGGCAAGTGGAAGAAGCCCGGCGTGTTCAACGTTGAGGAGTTCGATCCGGATCCGTTTATGGAAAATCTTAATAAGTGGGGTCTGCCGTGGGAAGAGGATCACGACCCCGTGCTGGTGGATTGATGAACGGCGGGTTTGTAGTCGAGGTATTGCTCGCTTTAGTCGCGGTCGGGCTGCTGGTGTGGAGCATAATCAACCTGAGTACCGTTGCGATGATCCTCTCGGACAGCAAAGCGGGGCGGCTCGTAAAGGTA
>JAIDPG010000209.1 GCA_029062865.1 Oscillospiraceae bacterium | reverse complement strand
ATATTAAATACTGTATAAAAAGGATCTGATAAAATGAAGGATAAAACAAAGCAGGCAAAACCCGACAAGCGCGAGCTTATCTACGACGCGCTTGAAGCGCTGATGTGCACCGTACCGTTCAACAAGATCTCCGTCGAGTCGATAGCGAAGAAGGCGGGCGTGGGCAAGGGCAGCGTTTATTACTATTTTGAAAGCAAGGACGATATTCTGTCGAGCGTTATCGAGCGGAGCTATCGCCGCGCCATTCGCGAGTATCTCAACGACATCAGATACGAGCAGTCGGCGCTTGGGCGGATAAAGCAGCTTTTCAGGAGCGTGATCCGCAAGGACTTTGGCGACAGCCGGCAGAACCTCATTATCACGCTGCACCTCCACGACGATCTGATGCTGCACTACAAGCTGAAAAGCATTGCCGTGCAGGAGCTTTCACCGATACTTACCGTACTTCTCGAGCAAGGCATCGAGGAGGGATCGATAAAAATGGAATACCCCAAGGAGAGCGCGGAGATAATCGTCTCCGTTTTGACCGTGTTCCTCGACAACACGCTTCAGGACGGCGGCTCGCTGAAGAAGAAGCTGAAGATCTTCGCGAACGTCCTCGAAACGTGCCTCCACACCCAAAAGGGGAGCTTTGACTTTTTGTTTGATACGCTGGACGAGGAGTATATGGGATAACGAAAACGACGGCTGTCTTTCGGGACAGCCGCCATTTTTGGCTTTACTGGGTTGTTTGCGTATTGCCGCAGCATCTAAGAGCGCGCCGCGTTTTATCTATTCCGTGTTGACGATACGGGTGTAGCGCCTTAGCGGATATTCTCCGTCGTGAGCCTCACCCGCGAAATATTCTGACATCGCGCCCGCCGTTGTGATGCGCGTTACGCCGCTTCGGGCTAAAATGTCCGAAAGCTCCGCGCGGTTGGATTCGGCGCAGATAAGCCCGGCGGTCTGGAGGTGATTTTTCTTTCGGCGGAGCACCGAGAGAATTTCGCGGCGCGGAAGCTTCTTTACGAGAACGTTGCACATCATATCCGACAATTCAAGCTCGTTGTCCGTGCCAATCGTCAGCGAACAGCCCTTACCCTTGTACACGCGCGGAACGGGTGATCCGCCGATAATATTCTCCAACATATCGGTGTAACGCAGCAGCGATGAATGTGCTCTGCTGCCTATCGAAACGGAGGCTCTCCGTCCGACCTCACGCTCCAGTAT
>JAIDPG010000208.1 GCA_029062865.1 Oscillospiraceae bacterium | reverse complement strand
CTGAAGGACATCGGCAAGATACCGCTGCTGTCCGCCGAGGAGGAGATAAAGCTCGCGGAGCGTATGAAAAACGGCGACGAGGCCGCGAAAAACCGCCTTATCGAGGCGAATCTCCGTCTGGTAGTCAGCATCGCGAAAAAGTACGTCCGTCGCGGAATGCAGTTCCTCGACCTCATTCAAGAGGGAAATATGGGGCTTATCAAGGCGGTTGAGAAATTCGACTACACGAAGGGCTTCAAGTTCTCGACGTACGCGACGTGGTGGGTAAGGCAGGCGATAACCCGTGCCATTGCTGACCAGGCGAGGACGATACGAATACCGGTTCATATGGTAGAGACAATTACCAGGGTGAAAAAAGCGCAAAGCCAGCTCCTCCACGAAAACGGCGCGGAGCCGAACGAGGACGAGATAGCGGAGTTCCTCGGAATGTCCGTCGAGAAGGTGCGCGAGATAATCCGAATAGCGCAGGATCCTGTCTCGCTTGAGACTCCGATAGGCGAGGAGGAGGACAGCCACCTCGGCGACTTTATCCCGGACGAGGACGCGCCCGCCCCGGCGGACGAGGCGTGCACGTCGATGCTGAAGCAGATGTTAGCCCAGGTGCTCGACACGTTAAGCGAGCGCGAGCGGCGGGTGATAATCCTGCGCTACGGCTTGATCGACGGCAGGCAGCGCACGCTTGAAGAAGTCGGGCAGGAATTTCAGGTTACGCGAGAGAGAATACGACAAATAGAGACCAAAGCGCTTCGAAAGCTCCGACACCCTACAAGAAGCAGGAAGTTAAAGGACTTTTTGGAATAAGAATACATATACATTTCGCTTTCTTAGAAATAAGAGACAGGACGTAGGAAGAACGAGGTAATTTATACAATGACTAATACAGAACGAATTTTTAACGAGCTTCTTGAACGTGGGAAATCGTCGGGCACTCTCACCACCAAGGAAATTTACAACGTCATCGACGAAAGCAACGTCGACCTTGACAAGCTTTGGGAATTTCTTGAGCAGAACGGAATCAAAATCGAGGATGACTACAGCATCGACGAGGATCTGAACAAGGCGCTCGACATCGTCGACGACGACAAAAACGGCGCAATGGACGACCCCGTGAAGATACACCTCCGCGAGATCGGCAAGATCCCGCTGCTCACGACGCAGGAGGAATTAGAGCTCGCCGAAAAGACCGCCAACGGCGACGACGAGGCGCGTGAGAAGCTCATCGTCGCGAATATGCGCCTTGTCGTAAGCATCGCGAAGCACTACGTCGGGCGCGGAATGCCGCTTCTGGATCTTATCCAAGAGGGCTACAGCGGGCTTATCAAAGCCGTTGAGAAGTTCGATTACACCAAGGGCTACAAGTTCTCGACCTACGCGACGTGGTGGATACGCCAGTCGATAACGCGCTCGATAGCCGATCAGGCGCGGACTATCAGAATTCCCGTGCATATGGTGGAGACGATCTCGCGTGTTAAAAAGGCGCAGAACAAGCTCCTGAACGAAAACGGGCACGAGCCGACGACGAACGAAATAGCACAGGAGCTCGGAATGACGCCGGAGCGCGTCCGCGAGATCATTCGCATCGCGCAGGATCCCGTCTCGCTCGAAGCGCCCGTCGGCGAGGAGGAGGACAGCTACCTCGGCGACTTTATCCCCGACGAGGACGCGCCCGCGCCTATTGACTCGGCGATGAAGGCGGTGTTCAAGGACGAGCTGAACAAAGCCCTGGAGCTTCTCCCGGAGAGAGAACGCGAGGTATTAAAATTCCGCTACGGCGTCGGCTACGACCGCTCGCACACGCTTGAGGAGGTCGGGCGGCAGTTCAAGGTTACGCGCGAGAGGATCCGCCAGATAGAAGCGAAGGCGCTGCGCAAGCTCCGCACGCACAATAAGAGCAAGGGCTTGAAGGTGGTCCTGGATTGAGGATTTTGAGAAATGCTTGATTAAGCGGAACACATATTACATAGAAAATCCCCCCGCCTTCGGCGGGGGGATTTTCCGGTTAATCGTCTGTTTCGGTGTAAACATATCCCTCGGGGAGCGTTCCCTCGTTTCCGTCGATCGCGTCCCACATCGCCCAGATCTTCTTCAGCTCGTTCTCATGGTTGCCGGAGCAGAGCTTGGGAATGTTGCTCTTGCGGTAATAGCCCGTTTCCTTCTCCTCGCAGTCCTCGGACGCGAGAAGCCCAGTCACCGTGCAGAACTGCCGCTCCTCAACCGTGCCGTCGGGCGTGAATTTCTGCACCTGCGTCAGATCCTCAATGTCCAACATAACGTCGTGCCAAACAAGCGCAGGCTTTTTCGTCGGACCGTTGTCGCTGAACTCTCTGCCGTTGTCGACGCCAATCCAGACAGCCGCGACGTAATTCGGAGTAAGCCCTACGAACGTCAGGTTCTTTTTGTCGTTTGAGGTACCCGTCTTGCCGACCGTCTCAACGTTTGTGAGGTTCGCGTAGCGTCCCGAGCCGGCCGGAGACGTAACGACCGTACGCAGCAAACGGTTCGTTACCCAAGCCGTGTCGCTCTGGATCGCCTGGCTTCCGTAAAAGTCCTGTTCAAGAATGAGATTGTTTTTATTGTCGAGCACCTTGCTGTACAGCTTCGGCTCGTAGTAAACGCCGCCGTTGCCGAACATCTGATACGCGGCGCAGAGCTCGATAAGCTTTAAGCCGTTTGTAAGTCCGCCGAGCGGTATCGGTGAAAGCTGCTCGTCGTCGCCGGGGACAAGCGTCGAGATCCCAAGGTTAGACCGCAGCTGATCGAACAGCACGGGCACGGTGCAAAGCCTTGCCACGCGTGTCGCAACGGTGTTTGTGGAATGTCTTACGGCGTACCAGACAGGCAAAAGATTGTAGCTGTCAGCCGAAGCGTAGGTAATATTCTCATAGTTCCACGGCCAGAGTGTTCCGTCCGACAGTTTCCAAAGCCCCTTGTCGGGTACCATAGTGGAGTACGTGATCTTATTGAGTTCTATGCCCATTGAGTAACACGAGATCGGCTTCATTGTAGAGCCGGGCGCGCGCATTGACATCGTCGCTCTGTTCCAGCAGTTGTCGCCGGGCTTGTCGCCCAAGCCGCCGACCAGCGCCAGCACCGTGCCGTTATAATCCATAAGCACAAACGCCGATTGCATCAGGTTTTCGCTGTCCTGCTCATTCTCATCGTAATAATTCAGCGCGAAATACGGATCCTTATACTTCTCCTCGAGAATTTTCTGAAACGCCATATTCTCGTTGATGTAGATCTTATAGCCGCCGTTTGAGATCTCGCTTCTCGCCGACGTGACGGTTTTTCCCGTAAGCTCAGCGTAGTCCTCGTAGACCTGCTCGAGAGCCGCGTCGAGATACCAATCCTGCGAGATCTCGTAGTCGTCCCAGCGGTAGGGAACGAAAACGTCATCGTCGTCTTCATCGGGCTCCTCGGGATCGCTTGCCGTGCTGTTCGGGTCGTCGGGGTTGTCGGGATTATCCGGATTATTCGGATCCTGCTCCGGGGGCGCGTCGGGCAGCGAGCGCGGGTCGGTGTAGCCGAAGTCGTCTCCGTAAACCGTATGCGCGAACTGCACCTTTTCAACCTGCGCCTTTTCGTACTCGTCGGTGTTTATATACCCTTGGTCGTACATATAGTAAAGCGTGTCTTCCTGATGCACCTTGCAGTTTTCGAGGTCGATATACGGCGAGCGCTTTGACGGGTTTTTGATCATCGAAGCGAGAATTGCCGCTTCCGCGATCGTTAAGTCCTTCGGCTCCTTATCGAAATAGTACAGCGAAGCCGCGCCGACGCCATAGTTCATGCCGCCCCAGCCGATGTTGTTGAGGTAGCTTTCCATGATGTCGGTTTTCGTGTGCTTCTTTTCAAGCGACAGTGCGCGGAATATCTCGCGGAGCTTACGTTCCCACGAGATCTCGTCGTCGCGCGTGACGTTCTTGATAAGCTGCTGAGTAACGGTTGAGCCGCCCTCGCCGGCTCTCGAAAGGTTCAGAACGTCCGCGCCGAGCGAGAACACCGTTCTGCGCCAGTCAACGCCCTGGTGCTCGTAAAAACGCTTGTCCTCCGTGGCGATAACGGCGTGGATAAGGTTCGGGGAAATGTCCTCATAGTCCACCCAGATGCGGTTTTCCTCGGACGCCAACCGCTGAACCTCGATCTCCTTGCCCTCCTCGTCATACGCGTAAACAAACGTCGTAAACTTAGTCTCCGCGTCGCGGAGATCGAGGTCGAAGCCGTTGTCGGCAAAGTCGAGGATATACACCGTCACGATAGTCACGACAATGCACATCATAATAACGAAGATAAGCAGCATCGCCGAGATCGTCGTCCCGACGACGGTAAGCGCGTTGCCGATGACCTT
The DNA here is from genome assembly GCA_029062865.1 of Oscillospiraceae bacterium. GTDB lineage: Bacteria > Bacillota > Clostridia > Oscillospirales > Ruminococcaceae > CAG-115. The sequence goes on along the minus strand of JAIDPG010000208.1, from coordinate 3,232 downwards.
CATTGTCTTGGCTTTTTTCTTATTCGCGTTGCGCGCGGCATTTTCCTTTTTGGGCTCGTCGTCTTTGATCTTGATGTAACGAAATTTTCTTCTGTTGTTCATAATCATGTCACCTCGTTTAGAAGCAAGCAGTTTTGGAAAATTAGCTGTTTGAAGTTCAAGGGGTTGTAGAGATCACAACCTACACACTCTTATTATAACACAAATCTAAGCGCCATAGGCGCGGCGGCGCGAAGCGCCGTGTTTTTGCGAAGCGAAAACGATTTGTGTTTCAATAAAAATGGCGAACGGCGAAGCCGTCAAGCCGCAAAGCGGCTTGAAAAACCGCCAAAGGCGGTTTTCGCCATTTTTATTATAACATATTTCCCCCTCAAATGTAAACCCCTTTTTCAACTTTTTTGAGTGAAAACCGCGTGAAAACTCAAAAATCGCCGAAATTGCTTGAAATTCGGCGAGTTTTGTAGTATAATAAAAAGAAAACGGCGGTGGATTTATGATAAATTCGGTTTTCTTCGACCTGGACGGAACAATCTCGAACTCCTTCGAGGGAATTTCCAACGGGATCTTATACGCTCTGGAAAAGCTCGGTGCGCCTTTGCCGCCTCGGGAGAGCCTCGCGAGCTTTCTCGGACCTCCGCTGTTCGATGAGTTCAAGCGCGTGTTCGGCTTTGACGACGACACCGCCCGCGAGGCGGTGCGGCTCTACCGCGTTTATTATCCGGAAAAGGGAATATACGAGCAAACGCCGATAGAGGGCGCTCTTGAGCTCCTTAAGGGCTTGCGGGCTCTTGGGATAAAAATCTGTCTCGCGACCTCAAAGCCGCTTGCCTACGCGGAAAAAATAATCCCGATGTTCGGGTTTTCGGAGTATTTCGGCGGTATCTACGGCGCGAGCCTTGACGGAAAGATCAGCGCCAAGGCGGACGTTATCGCGCTGGCGCTCCGTGAAAGCGCTTCTCTCCCCGAGACCACACTTATGGTCGGCGACCGCTTTTATGACGTCGAGGGCGCTCACGCGTGCAAAGTCCGCTGCGCGGGCGTTCTGAGCGGCTTCGGCTGTCGGCGGGAGTTCGAGGACTGCGGCGCGGATTTTATCGCCGAAAATCTCCTCGACGTATTCCAAATCGTCAAGGAAGAAAACGGTCTTGCTTAGCGAGTGCCGGAGCAGATTATCCGCTCGATAAACAAATGCAGCCCGTTTAGGTGCTTCGCGAACAGCTCCGCGTCAGCGTCCTCACTGAAAACAAGCCGCTCCGCGTCGGTGAACGCTATCTCGCGCGTTACCTCGCCGTTCTCAAAAAGCCGTATCACCGTCAGCTCGCTGTCGATAAACGGCGTGACGGTCTCGGCGGGCTGCTTTTCCGCGACGGCGCTGACAAGCGTAATCAAATGATCGACGGCGGTTTTGCGTATCAGCTGCTTCCCGCAGATGATTCTCCCGCGCCGGATAGGGTGCTCGGCGAACTGCCGCGCTTCCTCAAAGCGGTACATATAGATCGGCTCGGAGAACCAGATCGAGTTCTGCTCGGCTTTGGCGTAATAAAGCCGCATAAAGCCGCCCTCGCACGCCACTCGGCACAAAAACGTTTGGTGATTGTGCGCGGGGAGGGAATAAATATCGGCGAGGAGCGTCGACGGCTCGATAGTGAAGATCTGCGCTATTTCCTCGCAGGCTATCCGAACATCGCGCCGATATTCAGATAGCCAGTCGCCGTTGCTGTCAAGAATTCGCACAAAATCCCCCCCGTTTGGTCAATTGAGAATGTATAATTGACAATTGAAAATTATAGAGCGCCACTTCGCGCGTGATTTAAATTTCCCGCTTTCGGTGTGGTCAAGGGGCGAAGCCCCGCACCCCCTCTTCCCCGTGAAGCAGGGTGATTTGATTAAATTATACCACAAATAAATAAACCGTGCGTAATAAATCGGGATAAAAATGCAAATTTGTATAAAATAACAAGAAAATTTGTTGAATTTCACGGACTTGAGACAGAGAGGATTTTTGTTTAATGAAAACGTTTTTTAAGCGATTTTGGGTGTTTATCCCGCTGGTGCTTGCGGTGATGATGTACTTTATTCTGCCGCATTTCCCGGCGGTGACGGAATACGTTTTCTCGCGCGGGCTGTTTAAGATCATCACCGTTCCCCTGGGGTTTCTGGTGAGCCTCGTGCCGATCTCCCTCACGGAGTGGATCGTGATTTTAGCCGCGCCCGCCGTTATCACGCTGATTGTTATCCTGATCGTGAAGCTCGTAAAGCGCAAGGGCGGGAGGAAAAAGCTGCTTCTCAAGGCGGGGAAGTTCACCGTGGCGGTGATTTCCTGCCTCGCGTTTATGTACATGGCTTGCCACGGCGCGAATTACTACCGTTATCCTATGGAAAAGCTGATGAACCTCGACACGTCGCGGAAAACCCCCGAGGATCTCTACAACGCGTGCGTTTTCCTCGCTAAAGGAGCCGCCGAAGCTCGCGCGGAGCTTGGGATCTCCGAAGACGAGCCGTTCACGTTCTCCGAGAGCATTTACACCGAGCTTTCCCGTGCGAACAGCGGCTACACGGCGATCGTTGACGAGTACCCGTTCTTATGGTCGTCCTGCCTCAGACAAAAACCCGTTATCCTGTCCGAGCCGTGGTCGTACACGGGCATAACGGGCGTTTACTGCCCGTTCATCGTCGAGAGCAATGTGAACACCGCCCAGCCCGACTACGGAATTCCGATGACCGCCGCCCACGAGAGCGCGCATCTTCGCGGCGTGGCGTTCGAGAACGAGTGCAATTTCTTAGCCTTTCTCTCCTGCATAAACAGCGAATACCCCGAATATCGCTACTCGGGGTATATGGAAGCGTTCGTTTACTGCTCCAACGCGCTTTACAACTACGATGAGGATATCTGGCGGGGGACGCAGCAGTATGTCACCGCGGGAATGTATCGGGACTTCGCCGAGCTCAACAAATACATCGACGATCACAAGGGCAAGGTCAAGGAGGTCTCAAACGACTTCAACGACAATTTTATCAAAGCCCAGGGCGTGTCGGACGGGGTGCTTTCGTATGACAGAGTGACGGAGCTGATACTGGCTTATCTTCAGCAACAACGCCAAGGCGGCGCATAAATTTCAAAAAGTGTCAGCCTTCGCCAACGGCGAAGGCTGACCGGTTACCTCAGCGCTGCAGAGCGAGCGTAGCGAGCGGAGCAGCGGTGAGGGAATTTTGAAATTTAAATTTAAATAAA
>JAIDPG010000207.1 GCA_029062865.1 Oscillospiraceae bacterium | reverse complement strand
TGGTGTGGAGCATAATCAACCTGAGTACCGTTGCGATGATCCTCTCGGACAGCAAAGCGGGGCGGCTCGTAAAGGTAAAAGCCGTGATCAAGTGGAGCGTACCCTCGCGGCGCAGAGGCTCAGTCCGCGCGTACGCCGATTATTCGATCGGCGAGCGCAAGATCAAGGGTCGGATGATCGGCGCGAGCAGAGAGCGCCTGACGGAAGAGCAGACGATCAAAGTCCTCGTAAGCGAAAGGCACCCCGGTCTTTTCGCCGTGGACGAGCAGCAGATCAAAAACGCGATCCCCACTCGCGTTATAATGCTCGTGATGTTTCTGATCATCGCGGCGTTCTTGGTTTTCGTGGTTGTAACCGATATCCCTTTGGGTTCATAACAAATATAAATATTTCAGAGGTACAGAATGAAAGAACAGGAATTTATCAAACAGGCGACCGAGTTGGTCGAGAAAATAGTGAACAATATCGCGGATAAGAAATACGCCAAGCTCGCTTCAATAGCAAAGATCGACGATTCCTGGATCGACGAGGGTCAGACGCAGGAGCAGGCGTTCCTTGGCTTCGGGAAATGGCTCGACGAGCAGCTTGCGATGTGGGCAGAGGACGAGGAGCGGGAGTTTGTTATCGATCATTTCGATGAATCGTGTTTGGAAGAGATCGAACCGGAGGACGACAACCGCGCTTTCGTTACTTATAACCCGACAAATTCCGGCGAGGAGCTTGATCTTTGGTTTGAAATAGATCTTAAGGTTGAAGAAAACGACCGGATAACAGCAACGCTCAATGTAAATTTGTAATGAACGCGGTTATGCCGTGGGAGGAGGATCGGTATGGAGCGCATAATATTCACCGAAAGACTTGTGCTGCGCCCGCTTACCGAAACTGACGCTTCGGACGTGTTTGAATGGGTGGGCGATCCCGTTGTAAACAAATTTATGCCATATCCTGTTTATCAAAACGTCGATCAAGTCAAAAAATGGATCGGACAGATCAAGGACGAGGATAATGAATTCGGATTCGTTTTGAAAAGCACAGGAAAGGTAATCGGTTCGGGTAGCGTTAAATTTAATTCCGAGGAGAACGCTTACGAACTGGGATATAATCTGAACAGGGCGTTTTGGAATCAAGGATTTGCAACCGAAGCCGCTAAAGCGGTCATTAAGTGGGCTTATGACGAGCTGGGCGCAAGAGAGTTTGTGGCAACGCACGCAAACGCAAATCCCGCGTCGGGAAAAGTAATTCTCAAGTGTGGATTTGCTTTTGAAAGATATGGTCGGTATTCCCGATACGATAACAGCGAAACCTTTGAATCCTCATATTATAAGCTGCATTTGGATTAAAAAGGTGATTATGAAAATGGACGAATTGAAATTGCTCGCCCCCTCCGCTCCGTATGCCGAGCAGGTGATGTCATTCAGGGAAGAGCTGCTGCAAAACAACGACAGTTTTGACGGCTGCGCGGGACTTGAAGATGTCCGGTCTTTTGAGGAATGGCTCGATTTTGAAAATAGAATGAAGGAAAAGGGATTTGTTCCGTCGGAGGTGTTTCTGGCGGTCAGACAAAGGGATAATTTTGTAGTCGGCATTATTGATTTCCGGCACCCGCTGTCGGAGTTCCTTTTCAATTTCGGCGGCAATATCGGATACAGCGTTCGTCCGGCGGAGCGTCGCAAGGGTTATGCTTCCGAAATGCTGAAGCAGATCTTGCCCGTTTGCCGCGAGCTTGGCGAAAGCAAGGTCTTGGTGACCTGCGACAAGGAAAACGAAGCCTCGCGGAGGACGATCGTCAAAAACGGCGGAGAATTGGAAAATGAAGTGACCGATACGTCGGGTTTGAGCAAGAGCGGCGTTATTCAAAGGTATTGGATAACAATCTGTTGAAACGGAGCGTGAATAGCGGAATGTTCAAATTCTTCAAGCTTTTCGGAAATCATTATCTCGGCTTTTGGATATTGGGCTTGGTGCTGTTTGTTATACAGGAAATTCCTTATATGATAATGCCTTTGTTCAAATTGGAAACAAACCCGATAATGAATATGAAGGAATCGTCCATGATCCTTGAAGCGGCAGAAAAGATACTCGGTTCGTTGTGTATCGCCTTAATGATCTTTATCGTCCATAAGGATTCAAAGCTGTTTTCGCTAGCGGACGGCAGGGAGAAGCTGTTCTTTATTCTGACAGTTTCGGTGCTGCTGCTGAACTTTATCGGCTGGGCGTTCTATTTCGCGGGACATCAAAGCGTTTTTGTGATGATGTTCTTTATCGTTTTGATGCCGCCGTTATATTATGTTTTTATAGGGCTTTGGCGGAGCAACATAATATTGACTGTCACGGGCGGGATTTTTCTTATTGTTCATTTTGTCCACGTTCTGGGAAATCTGAGGTTGAATAATTAACTGCGGTTTATCGCATAAAGAAGGGGCGTTTTTATGGTTTTGTCATTCGTTTTTCTGATAATCGGCTTCGTGCTGCTTGTAAAGGGCGCGGACGTGTTTGTTGACGGAAGTTCAGGCATCGCGAGGTTTTTGAAAATCCCGTCAATCGTCATCGGGCTTACGATAGTTGCGTTCGGAACGAGCGCCCCGGAGGCGGCGGTAAGCATTATCGCGGGCGTGAACGGTTCGAACGACATCGCTGTCGGGAACGTTATCGGCTCGAATATGTTCAATCTTCTCGGCGTTCTCGGCATAAGCGCGCTGATCTCGCCCGTACGGGTCGACGTGGAGATCGTCAAAAAGCAGTTTCCGTTTATGCTCGCGGCGACGGCGGTCTTGGCGTTGGCTTCGTTCGACGTTTTCTTCGGCAGCGCGGAGACAAACACGATCTCCCGCGGCGAGGCGTTTATTTTGCTGATCTTAATGGCGATTTTCCTCTATTCCGTCGTGACCTTCGCGCTGAGCTCCCGAAAAGAGGGCGGCGATATTGAGAATAAGGAAAAAGACGAAAAGCCGCTGAAGCTCTGGAAGTGCATTTTGTTCACGATTTTAGGGCTTGCGGGAATTATCGTCGGCGGGCAGTTCGTCGTTGACTGCGCAACCAGAATCGCGACGGGCTTCGGCATGAGCGAAACTCTTGTGGGACTCACGATAGTCGCGGTCGGAACATCGCTCCCGGAGCTCGTCACAAGCATAGTCGCGGCGCGCAAGGGTGAAAGCGACATCGCGATAGGAAACGTCGTGGGCTCAAACGTGTTCAATATCCTGTTCGTGCTGGCGGCGTCGGCGGCGATAACGCCGATGAGCATCAACGCTCAGGGCTTGTGCGACCTGCTTATACTAATGGCGGTCTCCGTTCTGTCGTACATCTTCTGCTTCACGAAAAAGACGATAAACCGCGTCGAGGGCGGAATTCTCGTGGCGATGTACGCGGGGTATATGGCGTTTGCGATAATACGGTGATCTTGACGCGACGCGGAGGAGCTTGAGGGGGTGAGTTTAGGATATGGTTTTTGAAAGGGCAAATATCGCCGATATGGATAAATTAGTCAAATTAAGAATAGAGTATTTGACCGAGGATTTTGGTGATATACCGAAAGACCAACTGACACATATCAACGAAAAGCTCCCAAGCTATTACCGTAAGCATTTAAACAGCGATTTATTTGTTTATGTATGCAGAGCGGACGACGATATTGTAAGCTGTTGTTTTTTGTGCGTTACCGAAAAGCCGTCAAGTCCGAGCTTTTTAAACGGTAAGGTAGGTTCGGTATTGAACGTATACACAAAGCCCGAATACCGAAGAAAGGGCATTTCGGGAAAGCTGCTTAAAATGCTGCTGTCCGATTCGGAAAAGATGGGACTTGATCATATTGAGCTCAAGGCTACCGATTCGGGGTATAATCTGTACAGATCTATCGGGTTTGAAGATGTTGCTTCAAAAAATCATAATATGAAGTTTGTTTTTTGTTAAAATGATACATCATAAAAAAACAAATAAGTGTGGAGTTCCGAATGATACGTTATGCCGATAAAGGTGATTTTGAAATATTGAGAAAATATGACGCTCATATCGCCGAACATGAGCTTCAAAACAGCATAAGCACGCGGCATATTCTGGTGTCGTATGAAAACGGCAGGTTTGTCGGCTGGCTGCGGTTCAATCTGTTCTGGGACAGTGTGCCGTTTATGAATATGCTATTCGTTTTGGAGGATTACAGAGACAATGGTTACGGCGGCGCGCTTGTGGATTTTTGGGAAAAGGAAATGCTGAAAAACGGATGCAAAATGCTTATGACCTCCACATTTTCAAACGAGCAGGCGCAGTTTTTTTACCGAAAAAAGGGATACACGGATTGCGGCAGCTTACTGCTTCCGCACGAACCGTTGGAGATCATAATGCTAAAGGAGCTTTAGAGGAAAGGCTGTTCAATGGACTGGATCAACAAAGTCAAAACCCCGTGCTACGTCATTGACGAGCGCAGGCTTCGGGAAAACCTCGAAATATTGAAGCGCGTCCGCGAGGAGAGCGGCTGCAAAATTCTGCTCGCGCAAAAGGCGTACTCCGCGTTCGCGACATATCCGCTGATAGCGGAATATCTCGATGGCTGCACGGCAAGCGGGCTTTTCGAGGCGCGGCTCGGCTACGAGAAAATGGCGAAGCCGTTTGGGCGCGAAAATCACATCTTCTCGCCCGCCTACCGCGACGAGGAGTTTGACGAGATCGCGAAAATCTGCGGGCACATCAGTTTCAACAATATTCGTCAATACGAGAAATTCAAGGACAGAGCGGCGGGCGCTTCCTGCGGGATACGCATAAATCCCGAGTACTCCACGCAGGAGCACGGCATTTACGACCCGTGCGGCGAGTTCTCGCGGCTCGGAACGACGCTCGCGAATTTCCCCGAGCTCCCCGATGGCGTAGAGGGACTTCACTTCCACACTCTCTGCGAGCAGAACGCCGAGCCGCTATGTTGGACAATGACCGAGGTCACGAAGAAATTCGGAAAATTTCTCGGGAGGATAAGGTGGCTGAATATGGGCGGCGGGCATCACATCACGCGCCCGGATTATGATATAGACCTGCTTATCGAGGAGATAAGGTTTGAGATAAATCAATACGGCTTTGACGTGTATTTAGAGCCCGGAGAGGCTATCGCGCTGAACGCGGGGTATCTTGTGACGACGGTTCTCGACACGTTCCGAAACGGCATGGACATCGCGATAACGGACGCGTCCGCCGCGTGCCATATGCCGGACGTTCTCGAAATGCCCTACCGCCCGAACATCACGGGCGCGGGAAAGCCGAACGAGAAGCCGCACACTTACAGGCTCGGCGGCAATACCTGCCTTGCGGGTGACATCATCGGCGATTATTCGTTTGACGAGCCGCTGAAAGAGGGCGACAGGCTGGTATTTGAGGATATGGCAATATACTCGATGTGCAAAAACAACACGTTCAACGGCGTGGGCTTGCCTTCGATATACTTATTAAAAGAGAGCGGCGAGCTCGCGCTCATAAAGCAATTCGGCTATGAGGATTTCAAGCAAAGATTAAGCTGATAGTTGATAGAGAATTGTAGTTAGCTGCTAGTTATCCGAACGGATAGGCACTTCAACTACGGTAATTAACTACTAATCGCTATTAAACTAATAACTACAAGGAGGGGTAAAAGGTGGCTGTACTACACAATCTCGACCCGTTTGACGCGGTAAGGATCTTTTACGGCGGCAAAACGGACGGCTTTTCGGAGGAGGATTTCGAGGCGAACATCAAAACGCGCGACATCATTCTCCCGGCGATTTTGCGCCGCTTTCTTCGGGAATATGGCTATATGACCGTCAACCGCCAGTCGGACGCGCCGCGGTTTATCCACCCGAATATCATGACAAAGCGCGTGTTCCGCTACGGCGAGGACAAGGAAATGCCTCTTTTGATAATCGGGCGCGTCGGGGAGTTTGAGATAACCATTGTCGACGAGCAGAAAATCGACGACCCCGCGGTTTTCCTGATGAAAACCACGCCGACGGGCACACAGCTGATGCCGTCCGACGACACGCTTTCTGAGCTTATAAAGGTAATGTTCTGCATGCTTGTTTTGAAATCGGGCGGCGCTGTAATCGCGGACGAGCCCGAGCTTGCCGTGCGCCTGCTCCGCGAAAACGGCTTCGACCCGGAGCTTATCGAAAACAACGAGGAGCTCCACCGCGAGTACTCGATAGGCTTCGCCGAGGAGTTGCGCACGTTTATGGTGGCGGAGTTTTCCGAGGGCGAGCTCGCACGGTTCTTCTTTTTGAGGAATGAGAGCTTTGTGAATTCAAACGACGAGCAGCAATAAGCGTATTGATGTTTCTCTCAAGGGTGCAGTGAAATTTCAAAAAGTGTCCGAAGGGTCGGCAAGCCGCCCTACCTGATTTTCGAAGAAAATCTTGACCGGTTCCCTCAGCGCTGCGGAGTGGAGCGAAGCGGAACGGAGCAGTGGTGAGGGAATTTTGAAATTTAAATTAAAATAAGGAGGTAAAAAATGGCTGTATTGTATAATTTAGAGCCGCTTGCGGCTATCTCGCTTTTCTACGACGGTGAGAAAAACGGCGTCTGGGAGGGCGATTTTATCAAGAACGAAAAGAAGCGCGGGCTTTGCTTGCCGCCGCTTCTGCGGGAATACCTCGAAAACTACGCGTATCTCGAAATAAACCGCGGGCAGATCGTGTTTTTCCACCCGGATCAGATACGCGAGTTCAATATCCCAATCGATAACGGCGATGTACATATTATGACGATCGGCAGGGCGGAAAACTTTTTCGTCGGAATAGAGCTCGACACGGATGAGCTTGACATCTCGATCGGTGAGATCGATGAGGAAAACCGCTCTATAATGTGGGGTCCCTCCGATGGAATAACGCTTGCCGGGCTGCTGCGCGTGATGTTTGTGTCGATGTTGTTCAAAAGCAGCGACAAGTTTGTTTACTCCGGCGCGGAGATCGACGCGGTGCTAAAAAATCACGGCGCGGCGCGGGAAAACATCTTGCCGTCCGAGGGAAGTACACAGCACACGTCGCTTAATTTCGATGAGGAAAACGGCGCATTTCTTGTCGGGGAGTATGACCCGAGCGCCGAGAAGATGCTGTATCTTCACGTCGTTCCGCGCAAAACCTACGAGCAGCGCAAGGCAGAGCGCTTCGCGTCGCTTTCGCTTGACGAGTTGAACGCGCTTTTTGACAAGGAGTTTTACGGAAACGCTCTGCATTGCGATTTTAGCCACGCTCTTGAGCTAAAGTTAGAGATAATCAAGCGCTTGGAGAGCTCGGGCGCGGAGCAATTAGAGCTCGCCGAGCATTACAAGCTCGCGGGGCGCTGTCTTTGGGCGTTGAACCGACTTGACAAAGCGGTTGAGTGGTACGATAAGGCGGGGGCGATAATCAAAAACAGTGGCAATATTGAGAAGCTCGCGGAGTATTATCATACGATGGGAAATTTCTACGCGGATACAAGGCAGTGGGAAAAGAGCGATGAGCTGTACGATAAGGAGATGGCTCTGCGGCTGGAGCATTTCCCCGATGACGTTTACAAGCTCGGAATGGTCTATCAATCCCGCGCGCAGTTTCTCAACGACGCGGACGGCGACCCGGAGCGCGTCATCGAGCTTTGCAACCT
>JAIDPG010000206.1 GCA_029062865.1 Oscillospiraceae bacterium | reverse complement strand
AACGGATCCTCCTCGGACATATCCATGCTGAAACCGCCTACATCTCCAACGTCGTCCTTTGTGGGCTTAACGGCAAACTTCTCCTCCTGCTTCTTTACGGAGGCGAGCATTTCATCGTTAAGCTGGTTTTTGAGCGAGGAGCTGTTCGCGGTCTGGGAGAGCATCTGCTTCTCGAAATCGTCGTCGACAAGGTGGTCGCTGCCGCGCTTATTCGCGTCAAGCGGACGAACCTCTGTCACGGGAGAATCGAGGTCGAGATCCATTTCCGTTGTCGAGGACAGGTCGAACTCCTCAAGAACCACAGCGGTAGGTGTGTTCTTCGGGTCGTCAAGCGGCTGAACCTCGGTTACAAGCTCCAGCTCCTCCTCCGGTTCTTTAGCTTCGGGCTCGTCGTCCTCGAGAAGCGCAAACAAATCGTCTGTTTTGTCGTTTTTAGCCGCGGACTTTGCTGCTTTGGGCGCCGCTGCCTGAGGAGCGGTCACATTCGAGAAATCGGGAACCGCCACGGGCTCTCTCGCCGCCGCGCCAAGAAGCTCGGTTGCCTTTTGGCTTACTTCATTAACGCCGCCAGTCACCTTGCTGATAAAGCCGTTCAGCACGCTCATAAACTCATCGAGCGCAGCGCTGTCAATGCCGCTTGCCGAGCCGCCGCCCGCCGAGGAAACCATCTTCGCCGCGGTCGCCTTGGCTTTCTCAACGGTGTCCTTCGCTACGGCGTTTGCCTTATCTATAATCTGCTTAGCCTGCTCGTTCGCCTTAGCTATTACAGCCTGCGCGTTTGCGTCGGCGTTCTTCGTGCCCGCCGCGTCGGCGCTTGCCTTCTGCTTGAGCTTGAGCTTCAGCTCGTCAATCTGCTTCATCAAGGTCTCGCCGGTTTTGCGCTCGTTATTAAGCTGCGCCTCCAGCTCGGCAGCCTGCTTTTTGCCCTCTTCGACAGCCGCCTTTACCTTAGAGTCCGCCTCCCGAGCCTTTTTGAGCGCATCCTGGGTTTTCTCGTCGTTTGCCTTTTTCTCCGCCTCGATCTCCTTCATGCGCTGATTTATCTTGGCTATGTAGTCGTTTACTTCCTTTTTGTTAAAGCCCATCGGCTGTTGGCTGAAGCCGCCATCTCCGCCTGCCATAAAAACACCTCTCAACAATTTAATTTTAGTCGTCTCTCTCGGACGCTAATATTACACTTTTAATTATAGCACATTCTTTTCAAATATACAAGTGTTTTAACAAATTTTATAAATATGTAAATTTTGGACGGCGTTTTTTGTGAATTTCACACAAAGAGAAACGGTGTAATTTGTAATAATTATAGATTTTGCGTTTTAAATCCGCGTTATTACGCAAATACGGTTGATATTTCGGCAAAAATTGTGTATAATTTATTTAAAGGGTAATAAAAAATGCTTGCAGAAGAGAGAATTTTAAAGGAAAGGATTTGGTAATATGCTGGATAAAACAATGACATTTTCCGTGCACGAGGACAGAGAAAACGAGATGAAGGAGATCCTCACGACGGTTTACGACGCTTTAAAGCAAAAAGGCTACAACCCGATAAATCAGCTTGTGGGGTATATCCTGTCGGAGGATCCTACATACATCACGACGTTCAACAACGCCCGCGGTCTTATCCGTCACATCGACAGGGACGAGCTTTTGCAGGTGCTTGTAAAGTCGTATCTTGCCGATTAGTTTTTAGGGAATGGTTGTTAGTTTTTGGGGAGAGTGAATTTCTCTCATCAATATCTTGCAATCGGGTTATTGGAGATATTAAAAAGCCGCTCCGTCGACGCTTCGGCGGGGCGGTTTTTAATGTTGATTTTGTAAATTACACACGGTTTTAGTGCAAAATACACAAAATATTTTTTGATAACTTGTAAGATTGTTGTAATTTACTTATTGACATATTTTGAATTAAATGGTATATTAAAA
>JAIDPG010000205.1 GCA_029062865.1 Oscillospiraceae bacterium | reverse complement strand
ACTTATATGTTATAATAAAGACAACATAAGATCTTTAACAGGATAAGCGTTAAAATTTAAGACAACATACGATTGGCTTGAAAAAATGTTATAATAAAAATATAGGTATGTGAAAACGTTATTTTTCTTATTTCTTAAGAGGGGGTAACTATATATGAAGGCTCGCTTGCACAATAGAATTATCGCGATTTTTATTGCGATTTTTGCTGCGGCTCTCTTTGCGCTTCCGAAAAACGCGTCCGCGCAGACTGTTTCGGGGTTCGAGTTTGACAGCTACTCGGCGGTTTTGTACAACAACACCAACGGCTTGCCGACGTCGGAGGCGAACGCGATCGTTCAGTCCGAGGACGGATATATTTTCATCGGCAGCTACAGCGGGCTGACGTTTTATGATGGCGTTTCGTTCACGCGGTTCAGCGCGCAGACGGGGATTACAAGCGTCGTCAGCCTGTTTATCGACAAGGACGACAGGCTCTGGATAGGCACGAACGACAGCGGCTTGGTTTTGTACACCAACGGGGAATACACATTCTATGGGCGCGACGCGGGGCTCAGCTCGCTTTCCGTGCGCTCGATAACGCAGGACGACAGCGGGCGGATAATCTTCGCGACGACCGAGGGACTTGCGTACATAAACGACGACGGCAAGGCGGTTGAGATAGACGATCCCGTTGTCAGCGGAAAATATCTGAAGCTGCTGGCGAAAAGCTTTGACGGCGTTATCTACGGGTGCACAACGGACGGCGTTTGCTTTTCCCTCGAGGACCTTAAAATCACAAGCTCCTTTGACAGCAAAAAGCTGACTTACGGCACCGCGAACTGCATAACCCCCGACCCGGAAACGCACGGGAGAGTGCTTATCGGCACGACGGAAAGCTCGGTTATCTGCGGCGATATTTTTAACGGAATGTCGGATTTGAGGGTTTATTCCACGTCGCCGCACTCGAACATAAACGCAATCTGCCCCGATAAGGCGGGCGCGTTCTGGGTATGCACGGACAGCGGCGTCGGGATGCTGAGCGGCTTGGGCTATTACACGCCGTATTCCGACCTCCCGATGAACAACTCCGTCGAGAATGTGATGACGGACTATGAGGGCAATTTGTGGTTCGTTTCTTCGCGGCAGGGCGTTATGAAGGTCGTAGGG
>JAIDPG010000204.1 GCA_029062865.1 Oscillospiraceae bacterium | reverse complement strand
CCTTTCCCCTCTCCCTCCTCTCCCCCTTTGCCCGCTTTTTCACGTGGCTTTGAGAAGTAAAGTTGACTGCTTGCGGGGTAGCGGTGGTAAAACTGGCTATTAAGGTTGATTTGTTTTTTGTTGCCCTGTTCCTACGATAACGTACGCAGCGTTCGTACTCTGTCTTGTCAAGGAAGTGTTTTCGCAGCGTTCACCATTGGTGGCGCGGTCATCGCGACCGCTTTATCACGTATCGGCGTTGCAGTTAAGGGGCGTATCGCGAACAACAGCATAACCAGCGAAGTGTAAAATTTCAAAAAGTGTTGAGATTTTCGAAGAAAATCTCGACCGGTTCCGTCAGCGGTGTCGTTCCGTGCGGAGCGAAGCGTAGCGCGGAACGACATCGGTGACGGAATTTTGAAATTTTAAATTAAAATAAGGAGAATTTTTATGATTGCTTTAGTAACGGGAGCAAGCTCCGGCATTGGGCGCGATATAGCGCGTAGTCTGGCAAAACACGGGATAAACGTGATAATAACGGCGCGGCGGCGCGATCGCCTCGCGGAGCTCAAAAAGGAGCTTGTCGAGAATTACGGCGTAAAGGTTATGTGCATAAGCGCCGATCTGTCAAAGGAAAACCAAGTGCTCAAGCTGTATGAGAGCGTGAAGAAGTATAATATCGATATCCTCATCAACAACGCGGGGTTCGGGGTTTTCGGGGAGTTCACCGATACGGATCTCGAGCGTGAGCTCGATATGCTGGACGTGAACGTCAAGGCGTTCCATATCCTGTTTAAGCTGTTCACGCAGGATTTCAAGCGACGTGGGTGCGGGTATATCCTGAACACCGCGAGCGTCGCGGGCTTCTTGCCCGGGCCGCTGTTCTCGTCGTATTACGCGAGCAAGGCGTATATCGTAAGAATGACGCAGGCGGTCGCGGAGGAGCTCCGCGTTTGTCATTCGGGAGTGCACGTGTCTATGCTCTGCCCGGGACCCGTTTCCACGGAGTTCAACGAAACGGCGCGCGTTAAGTTCCGCTCGTTTTCGGCAAACAGCGAGAAGCTCGCCGAGCGCGCGGTGCGCGAGATGTTCGCGGGGAAGCTGCTGATATGCGAAAGCGGCTTCCACAAAGCGCTGATAATGGCGATGAAACCGCTCCCCGACAGGCTGCTCGCGTTCGGCGCGCGGCTCGTTCAGGTCGCGAGGGAGCAGCTGTAAAATGACGAATATCACAAATATCACCGTGCGCTATTCCGAAACGGACGCGATGGGCGTGGTTCACCACGCGGTTTATCCGGTGTGGTTTGAGATAGCGCGGACGGATTATATCAAGGCGATCGGGGTAAGCTATGCGGAGATGGAGAAGGGCGGCGTAATGCTCCCCGTGACCTCTATCACCGTGAAATACCATCTCCCCGCGCGTTACGACGACGAGCTTGAAGTCGCTTCGCGGATAACGAGGCTCACGCCCGCACGGGTGGAGTTCGCGTACTCTGTCACGCGCAAAGCCACGGGCGAGCTCCTCACCGAGGGCACAAGCGCCCACGCGTTCGTTAGCGCGGAGACGTTCAAGCCGCTGAATTTCAAGATCGCAATGCCGGAGTTTTATGAACACGTGGAGAAGAGCTGCGAATAGCGCTGTTCCCCCGCGCAGACGATATGAGAAAATTTTCTGCCGTTTTCCCCCGCCGCAGGCGGGGGAAAACAAATGATTATAGAAAGGATTTTACGAGAATTGCTGGAGATAAAAAACCTTACTTGGAATTTGCCCGACGGCACGACTATTGTCAACGATATTTCGTTCAGGACTAATGGCAAGCTGACTGTCATCACGGGACCGAACGGCGGCGGCAAGACTTCGCTTGCGAAGCTGATCTCGGGCGTGGAGCAGCCGACGGCGGGGAGCATTCTCCTCGACGGCGAGGACATCACGGCGCTGGATTTGACCGAGCGCGCGAAAAAGGGCGTGGCTTACGCGTTTCAGCAGCCGGTGCGTTTCAAGTGGCTTGCGGGGCGGGATCTGATCGAGCTCGCCGCGGGCGGCTCTATGAATGAAACGGAGCTCTGCGGCTTGCTTGGGAAAGTCGGC
>JAIDPG010000203.1 GCA_029062865.1 Oscillospiraceae bacterium | reverse complement strand
GACGGCGGCGGCACAAAGCGGAAGGGAGCGATGCTTTTTGATAAGCACGACACGATAGGGATAGACTGCGTTGCAATGTGCGTGAACGACATTGTGTGCTGCGGCGCGAAGCCGCTGTATTTCCTTGATTATATTGCGATAGGGAAGAACGTTCCGGAAAAGGTCGCGATGATAGTAAAGGGCGTGGCGGACGGCTGCGTAATGGCGGGCTGCGCGCTCGTCGGCGGCGAGACCGCCGAGCCCCCGGGAATGATGGCTGAGGACGAGTACGACATCGCGGGATATTCTACGGGTATTGTCGACAAGTCGAAGATACTCGACAACACGAGCATTAAGGCGGGTGACGCTATCGTCGGGATAGCGTCGAGCGGCGTTCACTCGAACGGCTTTTCGCTTGTCCGTCACGTGTTCAATATGAACGAGCAGAAGCTTAAAACTCTCGTCCCGGAGCTCGGAATGTCGCTTGGCGACGCGCTTTTAACTCCCACGAGAATTTACGTGAAGCCCGTGCTGGAACTTATCTCGAAGGTGAACGTCAAGGGTGTTTCGCACATCACGGGCGGCGGCTTTTATGAGAATATCCCGCGTATGCTCCCCGAAAATATCTCCGCGAAGATCACAAAGGGAAGCTGGAGCATCCCGCCGATTTTCAGCTTGATTCAAAAGGAAGGGAACATCTCCGAGCACGATATGTTCAACACGTTCAATATGGGCGTGGGAATGGCGGTCTGCGTGGATAAAGCGGACGCGGAGAAGGCTGTCGAGATCCTCAAGGCAAACGGCGAGGAATCGTTCATAATCGGCGAGACGGTTGCCGGAGACGATGGGGTGCTGTTCTGATGAGTTTTACGAGTTTTTTTCGAGGGCTTTTCAAGAAGAAAATCAAAAAAATCCCCGATGATCCCGCCGAACTAACGATAGATATCCGCAAGCATTGCTTTGTTATCAACGGAAACAAGCTCGAGGTGCCGATGCACATTAACGCGCTTTCGGCGGTGCTTGGCGAGCCTCGCGCTCACAAGTTCAAAACCGAGGCGAAAACGCGGGAGGTTCTCGAGAAAAGCAGCGGCGAGCCCGTCACCAATCGCGTGAATTACACTTGGGACGCGCTTGGGCTGATGTGCTACACGCACAACGGCAAGGTCGTGAACACGTTCGCGATACAGCTCGGCGAGCAGATAAACAATTCGCCGTCCAACGCGAAACACACGTTTCGGGGTACGGTTACGATAAACGGAATGTCGTGGCTGCCCGTGATAATGGCGGGGAAGGACTGCGACGTAATGCGGCAAGCGTACATCGGCGATTATCTTATCACCGCCGAATACACGGATTTCGACCAGGACGACAGCACAAGAACCGAAGCGAGCTTCACGGGGCTTGAAATTCAACTAAAATAAACAGCATTTTTGTTTTCCACAAGGGGGTAAAAATATTATGGAAATCGACATCAGAGACGATATGATCGTGATCAACGGCACGGAAATAGGCGCGGCGCTCAGCGTTGAGGAGCTTAAAGCCGCGCTCGGCGAGCCGCGCGCTCTGCAAACCGAGCCGGACAAGAATTACCGCGAGTATATGGAAAAGCGCCGCGGGAAGGATTATTTTGAGACGAGCCGCGCGCTCGTGTGGGACGAAGCGGGGATATATTCGCACACCGTCGACGGAAAAACGCTCGTGTCCTGCGGGCTCGAGTTCGAGAACTCAATGAAAACCGACGGCCACAAG
>JAIDPG010000202.1 GCA_029062865.1 Oscillospiraceae bacterium | reverse complement strand
GACGGAAAACTTGAAGCCGTTCGGGCGGTGAGCGTAAACGACAACGAACTTAACGAGATCAATATCGAGAATAAAGTCGGAAACCGTCGCGATAAAGCCCTCTTTACAAGAGAAATTGAGATACGCGAAGCCGACCTCGTTGTATATCTCGATGTGGCGGAGACTGTCTGAAAACGCGTTGAGCTCGCTGTATTCGATCTCAGCCGCCTGATAGCGGCGTATCTGCTGGTGGTTGCTTTTCGGGAAAAGATAGCCGTAAATGTCAACGTCAAGCGGCGTTACTCCGCGCGTGAAGTTGCGTGTGTCACACTTAAGCCCGTAAAGCAGCGCGGTCGCTACGTGCTCGGGCATTTCAACGCCGCACTCGCGGTAATAATCAGCGATGATCGTCGCGCAGCTTCCGACAATGCGAACATCCATAAACTTGTAATCCTCCACCTCGACGAACGTCGGGTGGTGATCTATGCACGCGACCTCGTCTCCGATAAGGTCGTCGATGTTGCCGCTGCCCTTCTGGCTGTCCACGGTGATGATGTAGTCCTTTTCCGTCATCATGCTGCCCTCGTCAAGCTCGTCGCCGAGCATCTCGATCTCAAGGTCAGCAACCATATTCGAGGTAACGGCGCGCTCAACAGCGCCGTGGTGACATATCGTCGTCTCTATCCCGAAGTGCCGCAGCAGCACCTGAAGCCCGAACGCGCTCGCTATCGCGTCCTGATCGGGAAAGTTATGCGTCTGGATAAACACGCGGTGCCCTTTCAGCAGATTTATAAGCTCATTAACTTTACTTGCCATTTAAACGGCTCCTTTATTTTAAACAATAGGAAATTCAAACAAGAAAGCACTGAATATATTTGATTTCAAACAGCTTTCCCCGCCGGGGGCTGGGAAAAGCCGCAATTAAATCAATACTCTCCAAATACTATTTTAACATATTTTTCATCAAGTTTCAAGTAGATTTGATATATATTAAAGCGTGATTTTGCACAAATTTTTTTAACATTTCAAAATCTCACGGAAAAAGTTGACGGCTTTGCATTTATTTTGCACAAATAATCTTGGCGAAGTCAGAAAAACTAATGCCAGATCCAAACGAAAAGAGGAATTGCAATGCATTTAAATAAACTTTTCGCCGCGGCACTGATGTTTACCGCCGTAACCAATCCCGCCGCGGTAAATCTCGAGCAGATCGACAACACAAAGGTCGCGTGGGGCTTGGGAGCTTCGGCGGACTCTTTCGGGAGACCTGTCGACGCGGTGAAAGCCGAGGAGCAATACTCCGAGCGGCACGCGCTTTTCGTCGGTGAAGCTGAGCGCAAGCGGCTCTGGCTGACGTTTGACGAGGGCTACGAAAACGGCTACACGGAGAAGATACTCGACGTTTTAAAGGAAAAGAACGTCCGCGCGGTGTTTTTCGTGACGTATGACTACGCGCGGGACAATCCGGAGCTTATCCGCCGAATGATCGACGAGGGGCATACGGTCGGAAACCACACAAAAACGCACCCGTCGCTGCCCGAGCGCTCCGTTGAGGAAGTACGAAACGAGCTTTCCGAAACGCACGATTTTATCAAGCGCGAATTCGGCTATGATATGTACGTTATGCGCCCGCCAAAGGGGGAGTTCTCGGAGCGCGTCCTGGAATGCGCGAAATCGCTCGGCTACACTACCGTCCTCTGGAGCTTCGCGTACTTCGACTGGGACGTAAACAATCAGCCCGCGCCCGACGCGGCGTTCGAGAAAATAACGTCCAAAACACACCCCGGCGCGGTTTATCTGCTTCACGCCGTTTCCTCCACAAACGCGGAAATTCTCGGAAGAGTTATTGACAGTTGGCGCGAAAACGGGTATATTATTACCCCGATGTAAACGAAATCCCCCGAATTTTCGGGGGATTTTTGTAATTTATTCAGAGTCGGAATTGATCTGCTCGAAAATCTTCGCTGTTCTCGCCGACGGTCTTTCAAAATACGCCGACGAAACGAACTTGACCTCCGCGCCGCTGTAGACGTAGGAATAAAGCACCGAATTGCTGTTGATCTTCTCCGTTGTGAGCGCGTCGCTTGCGATAATATATTTCGGTGCTTCCTCTGGGAGGTTTTCGGTTGAAACGTAGCCGCTCTCGGTGCAGAGATTTTTCCCCGAAAGGCTTAACACCGCGCCTTCAAACGTTCCGCCGCCCGCAATTGTCAGCTTTTCGGTTACGTAAACGAAGCTCTCAAGGGAAACGGTTTTCGCTGCCTTTTCGAGCTCAGAGCGTGCGCTTGCGGCTATCTGAACGGCTTTCAGATCACCCTTTTCGCCGACGGCTTTTTCCTTTCCGTAAAACGCGGTGGCAATCTCGCGGTAAAGCGCGGAATAGCCCTCCATATCGACCGGCGGTTTTGCTTCCAGCACCGCGATGTTCGCCTCGTTCAGCGCGTAGGTGTCGCGCTCGGAGAGCGGAGAAAGCGTGAAAACCGCGTCCGGCTTCAGCGCGATTATCGCGTCTATATCAGGATTTTCCGCGCTTCCGACCTTTTTGGCGGCAAGACCCTCGGGATAATCGCAATAAACGCTTACCCCGACGATATTATCCCAGAAGCCGAGCTCAAAGACTATCTCCGCGGCGGCAGGTGACAGGCAAACCGCCTTTTCTACCGCCTTTTCGAGCCTCGCGCCGCAGCAGTTCACGGGGAAGCTCGGCTCGGAGGTTTCGTCCGCGGAAACTATTATTTCCGACTGAACGTCCGACGTTGGCATTTTGTTATCGCAGCCGGCGGCGCAAAGAAGC
>JAIDPG010000201.1 GCA_029062865.1 Oscillospiraceae bacterium | reverse complement strand
ACCGCTCCGAAACACTTTTTTATAATAAAAGTATACCATACAATTCAAACTTTGTCAACTGTGTTGAACAAAAAGCAAGCTTTCCCCGCCAAAAGAGGAATATACAAAAAAGCCCGCGCAACCGCGCGGGCTTCTCTTGCCTCTAAGATTTCTTGCCTCTATCAGTACATTCCGCCCATGGGAGCCGCGGGTGCCGCGGGAGCTTCGGGCTCGGGCTTGTCGGCAACAAGGCTCTCGGTCGTGAGAACCATTTCCGCAACGGAGGAAGCATTCTGCAACGCGGAGCGCGTTACCTTTGCGGGATCAACGATGCCCTTCTTGATCATATCGCCGTAGCTCTCGTTGTAAGCGTCGTAGCCGTAACCTACCTTACCGTTCTTCCGAATGGTGTCGATGATAACGGAGCCTTCAACGCCCGCGTTCAGCGCGATCTGGCGGATCGGCTCTTCAAGCGCCTTGAGAACGATCGCCGCGCCTGTCTTTTCGTCGCCGTCGAGCTTCACGAGGATCTTCTCGACAGCGGGCATAGCGTTGATGAGCGCAACTCCGCCGCCCGCAACGATGCCTTCCTCAACGGCAGCCTTTGTCGCCGCGAGAGCGTCCTCGATGCGGAGCTTCTTCTCCTTCATCTCGACCTCGGTCGCCGCGCCTACCTTGATGACGCCAACGCCGCCGGAGAGCTTCGCGAGACGCTCCTGAAGCTTCTCTTTATCGAACTCGCTAGTGGTAGCCTCAATGGCGTTGCGAATTTCCGCGATACGCGCCTTGATATCGGAGGACTTGCCCGCGCCGTCAACGATTATCGTGTTCTCCTTGTTAATCTTGACCTGCTTAGCAGTGCCGAGCTGCGAGATCTGCGTCTCCTTGATATCGAGACCGAGCTCGTCGGTGATGACCTCACCGCCCGTGAGGATAGCGATGTCCTTGAGCATTTCCTTGCGGCGGTCGCCGAAGCCCGGAGCCTTTACCGCAACGCACGTGAACACGCCGCGCAGCTTGTTGAGGATAAGGTTAGTCAGCGCGTCGCCGTCAACGTCCTCGGCGATGATAAGCAGCTTCTTGCCGGACTGCACGATCTGCTCGAGCAACGGAAGAATGTCCTGAATGGACGAGATCTTCTTGTCGGTGATGAGAATGTAGGGGTTGTCGAGAACCGCCTCCATCTTGTCCGTATCCGTTACCATATACGGCGAAATGTAGCCGCGGTCAAACTGCATACCTTCAACTACCTCGGAATAGGTCTCGGCGGTCTTGCTCTCCTCGAGAGTAATCACGCCATCAGCCGTTACCTTATCCATAGCCTCCGCAATGAGCTTTCCGACAAACTCGTCGCCCGCGGAAACGGTCGCAACGCGCGCGATATCAGCAGAGCCCGCAACCTTCTTGGAGTTCTTCTTGATCTCCGCGACAGCCGCCTCAACAGCCTTCTTCATGCCCTTTTTAACTACCATAGGATTAGCGCCAGCCGCGATGTTCTTCATTCCCTCGCGAACGAGAGCCTGCGCGAGCAAGGTCGCGGTCGTCGTGCCGTCGCCGGCAGCGTCGTTGGTCTTGGTAGCGACTTCCTTTACGAGAGCCGCGCCCATGTTCTCAAACGCGTCCTCAAGCTCGATCTCCTTTGCGATAGTAACGCCGTCGTTCGTGATAAGCGGAGCGCCGTACTTCTTCGAGAGAACTACGTTTCTGCCCTTCGGTCCGAGCGTGATCTTAACCGTGTCGGCAAGCGTGTCGATACCCTTCTGGAGAGCCTTGCGCGCTTCCTCGCCGTAAATGATGTCTTTAGCCATTGTGTATTCCTCCTGTTGTTCTATTATTTCAATTTAAACGGCGAACACATCATCGCCGCGAAAACGCGCCGTCAATGTATTCGCCAAATATATTACTTCTTGGTCGCGGGCTTTCTGCCGGGCTTCTTTGCAGCGGGTGTCTTTGCCGCAGCGGGCTTTCTTCCCGGCTTTTTAGCCGCGGAAGCGTCAGCCTTCTTTGCGGCGGGCTTTCTTCCGGGCTTCTTCGCGGGAGCTTCTGCCTTTGCCGCAGCGGGCTTTCTGCCCGATTTAGCCGCAGGCTTTGCCGCTTCCTCAACGACCGCGAGAATGTCGTCCTGTCTTACGATCGAATACTCCTCGCCGTCGACCTTTACCTCCGTGCCGGAGTACTTGCTGATAAGAACCTTCTGCCCTACCTTAACGAACATCTTGACGGTCTTGCCGTCAACAACGCCGCCCGGACCTACCGCAACGACCTCCGCCATTGAGGGCTTTTCCTGAGCCGCGGCGGTGAGGATAATTCCGCTCTTGGTGGTTTCCTCAGCCTCTACCTGCTTGATTACTACTCTGTCTGCCAAAGGTTTGATAGTCATATAAATCCTCCTAAATTTTAAATCGTGAAGTGCGAATTAGCACTCTCACATAATGATTGCTAATTATATTTTACCTCATATTATAAAAAAATCAAGAGGTAAAGACGCATTTTTGGGAAATTTTGTAACATAGCACAAACATTTACCAAAATTATGCCCTTTTGTTGGCACTTTTATACATAACAGCTCACATATTTTGCGTTGCAAAAAATCCAAAACACAATATGGAGATCTGCAATTTATTTTGAATCGGAAATCGTTCCGCCGCCGACTACCACATCTCCGTCGTAAAGCACCGCCGCCTGCCCGGGCGAGATCGCCCTTTGCGGCTCATCGAATTTTAATACTACGGCATTGTTCTCCTTAAATGACGCGGAAAAGTATGCGGTCGCGGGCGCTTCCTTTGCGTGATAGCGCGTGCGGACGGACACGCGTAGAGGCTCCGTCGGCGGCTCGGCAAGGGAGATGAGATTGAAATCCCGCGTGGTGAGTTCGCTTGAGAAAAGCTCTCCCGCCGTGCCGAGCGTCACGGTGTTTTCCGCGGCGGATTTAGACGTGACGTAAAGCGGCTCGCTGTATGAGATCCCAAGCCCCTTGCGCTGCCCTATCGTGTAGCCGATAACGCCGCGGTGCTTTCCTATCACGCTGCCGTCTGCCAGCAGAAAATCGCCCTCGGGATAGGCTTTGCCCGTATATTCGCGGATAAACCGCGCGTAGTCGCCGTCGGGGACGAAGCAGATGTCCTGACTATCATGCTTGTTCGAGTTTAAAAAACCGTTTTCTTCGGCGATTTTCCGCACGTCCGCTTTGT
>JAIDPG010000200.1 GCA_029062865.1 Oscillospiraceae bacterium | reverse complement strand
TTGCAACCTCGCGCTGGAGCAGTTCCAAAAGGATCCGCGCGACAGCGGCTGCAAATATGAGACAGCAAGAACGCAGCAGCTCCGCGGAAACGCGAAGCGGCGCTTGAAGGAGCTGTTGAAAAATTCCGGGAATTAAGGCGCCGTTTTAATTTACCTAATAAAGTTAATTTCTTCTGTTGAAAACCTATGAACAAACCCTCGCAGAAACCCAAGATATAGTTTTTGAGTATGGGTGTCAACGCAATATATGCGAAAAACTGCACAATTTTTGCGTCTTGAAGCTGATGTTTCAAGGCGCTTTTTTGTTAAAGTTGCACAAAAATATGAACAAAAGTTTTTTCCGAATTTTTTTACAAATAGCGTAAAAGCCCTTGCAAAAAAAGAAAAAGTGGTTTATAATTAGAAGTGGGTAAAAGTGGTGTGAAATTTCACTGTTTAGGTGAAAAGTTAATAAAAAATATAAATCATGCCCAATTACCGAGGGAAAATACATACTCTACGAAAAAGCCGTCTGAGGAGGACGGCAGGGCACTATCGTAAATCAGTTCAAGGCAAAGGGGGGATATAGAAATGTACGGCGAGTACGAACACACCGTCGACGTCAAGGGACGAATGAACTTTCCGGCAAAGCTGCGCGACGAGTTCGGCGAACATTTCTATATCTGTAAGAGCCTGAACGAAAAGTGCCTGACGGTTTACACCGCCGAAAGCTGGGAGGCGCTTAAGGCGTCGCTTCGCGGGAAGCCGTCAAACATCGCAAAGCCGAGCGAGCGTTTTTTGATCGGCGGTGGCAGCGAGGTAGAGCCGGACAAGCAGGGAAGAATAGCGATCCCGGCGGCGCTTCGCAGCTACGCAAACATCACAGGCGAGGTCGTGGTCGTGGGACTTGTCGACGGCGCGGAGATCTGGGACAAATCCGCGTGGGAGGAGTATAACAGCAAGACTTCTCTTGAGGACATCTCGAGGCTTGCCGAGGAGCTTGGAATCTAATGGAATTCCGGCATACGACGGTTTTGCTGAAGGAAACGGTAGACGGCGCGTTTGGGGACGCTGCCGGAATCTACGCGGATCTTACGACGGGCGGCGGCGGTCACAGTCTGGAGCTGGCGGAAAGGCTCTCGGGGGGGAGACTTATCTGCTTCGACAGAGACAAGGAGGCAATCGAGGCTGCCGGGGGGCGGCTCAAGGGGCTTCCGGTGACGCTTGTGAACCGTAACTTCATTGAGATGAATGAAGTTTTTGATGAAATGGGAATTGATAAGCTCGACGGCGTTATAGCCGACCTCGGGGTCTCGTCGCACCAGCTCGACGACGCGGGGCGCGGGTTTTCGTTCCACAACGATGCGCCGCTTGATATGAGAATGAGCGGCGAGGGGCTCTCCGCGAGAGATGTTGTGAATGACTATGCGGAAGAGGATCTGAGGCGGATATTGTTCGAGTTCGGCGAGGAGAAATACGCGGCGAAGATCGCTCGCGGCATCGCCGAGGCAAGAGCGGACAAGCCGATCGAACGCACGGGCGAGCTCGCGGAGATAATAAAGCGAAGCGTCCCCGCGGCGTACAGGCGCGAGAAAAATCCCTGCCGCAAGAGCTTTCAGGCGATAAGAATTGAAGTAAACGGCGAGCTTGAGGCGCTCAAAAAGGCGCTCACTGACGGCTTTGAAAGGCTCAAGGTGGGCGGGCGAATGGCGATTATCACGTTTCATTCGCTTGAGGACAGGATAGTCAAGGAGCGGTTCAGAGATTTCTGCACGGGCTGCACCTGCCCGCCGGAGTTTCCGGTATGCGTCTGCGGCAAAAAGCCGCGCGGCGAATTGCTTACAAGAAAGCCGATAACGCCGAGCACGGAGGAGATCGAGGCAAATCCGCGGAGCAGAAGCGCAAAATTAAGGGTGATCAAAAAATTGGCGGATTAGGGAACCGTCGACAAAAGAGCCTTAACAGCGGGTTTCCCCCGCCGGAGGCGGGGTAAACCCGCAAAAATAAACCTTTTAAATAGGCAGGTACTTTAAATTTTAAATACAGAGATATAAACAGGGGAAATTGATATGTATATAGATAACACAAATTTAGCATACGATTTGTCACGCTTCGACAACAGTGACAGAGAGCGCCGCGAAAAGCAGCGCGAAAAGGAAGCGCAGGCGCGGAAGATTCGCATGGCGCCCGCCGCGTCGCTGTCGAAAAGCGGAGTTAAGATGAAGGCGTTTGTCGTGATAGCGGCGCTGTTCGCGGCGTTTTTCGCGGTGAATTACTATAATACGAAAAAGGACGACACGCAAAGGCTCGTCGCGGAGCAGCAGGAGCTCTTGAACGCCGCTCTTGACGACAACGTGCTGCTCCAAAGCAAGCTCGACGCGAAGGCTAACATCGCGTATATCGAGCAGTACGCCAAGGACAAGCTGAAAATGAACAAGGTCGGCTCGACGCAGAAGAAGTACATCAGCGTCAACACGGAAAGTCTTATCGAGGCGGAAAAGGACGACACCGAGGGATTTTTGGGGTCGGTGAAGAAGGGCTTCCGGTCATTTTTGGAATACATCGGCTTCTGACGGCATAGTATAGGGGTGACAAGCCCCACGTCGTCGGACTATGTACTCGCAGACAAAAAAGCAGCAAGGTCGGCGGCACAAGCG
>JAIDPG010000020.1 GCA_029062865.1 Oscillospiraceae bacterium | reverse complement strand
TTCTAATATAATGGATAACTCGGGAATTCATTGGGTGCTGCTGTTTACGTTTATCGTATACGCCGCGCTGGAGATCTCGCAGAATAAGGGCTTTAAGGGCTTCTGGAAAACCGCTGTGAGATTCGCGGCGGTGTTCGGGGCATGTATGGGATTTTTCGCGATCGTCAAGAGCACGAATGCGTTTAATATGTACAAATCGCTTCCGAGCGCGTCAAGCGTCAAGGAAGTCAGACTTTCTGGAGAGTATTTTTATAATGCGAATAAATTTACCGGAAATCAGTATGTTCTTGATACAAATGCCGCCGTTTCGGATATTTTAAACGAGCACAAAACCCTGCTGAATTCCTATAATATTCATACGGGCAAGGAGTTGAAAATCGTTTATGTTATGAAAAACGGGCAGGAGGTTATACGGAATTACTCGGTGAATGACAAGGAAGACGACGTGATAAAGAGCTTCAGCAACACGGCGAAGAATCTCCCCGATTTCGATTTCGGAGACCTCGGCATAATCGACGAACCGGACCTTACCAATTACACGTTCGAGCTCATAAATAACGGCAAGCCCAGGAAATTTATCCGCGAGGAAAAGCTCCCGGAGCTCGCGGAGCTTTTGCGGAATGATATAAAAAACAACTATTCATTAAGCGGCTATGATAATTACTACGGGCGGCTGATGATAACCGAGAAAAACCAAAAGCACGATTTTGATAATGACTACTATGTATGTCCGAGCTACACCGCGACGATAAAATTCCTCGAAAACCCCGAAAACTACACGATTGAGGAAATAAGAAACGACGTGGACAAATATATAATAAGCTACGGCAGCGAAAATGTGTCGGTTCGTGTTTATGTTTCGACTGAGGATACAAACCCTGCGGCAAAGGAGCTGCTGTCCTACATCAAGCCGAAGGAGGAGGTCGAAGACTACGATCCGTCAAGGGACGTGCGCTTCACAAGTATTTATACGCACATTTCCTACACGGTTGCCCCCGAGCATAGGGAACGCGCGAAAGAACTGCTGCTCGAAATATTCCTCGATAAGCACTAGAGCGTGTTTACATTGGAAACAATAAAAGAAAACCCTGTTTTTCGGTTGAAATAAGGAGTTAGCTATGATAAAATTTGAAAACGTAACAAAAAAATATGATGATTTCACGGCACTGGAGAATTTCGAGCTGGAGATTCCTACGGGCTGCGCCTATGGGCTTTTAGGAACAAACGGCGCGGGAAAATCAACATTGCTGAGAATTCTTTCGGGAGTGTACAAAGCGGACGCGGGAAAGGTTATGATCGACGGCAAGGAGGTCTATGACAACCCAGAGGTCAAGCGGAGAATTCTGCTGATAAGCGATGAAACCTCGCAGTTCAACGGAATGACGCTTCTCCAGATGAAGAGCTTCTACAAGACGTTTTACGAGAAGTTCTCGGACGAGACGTTTGAGAAGCTCCACAAGGTCGTAACTCTGCCGCTTAAGAAAACGCTCGGCGGGTGCTCGAAAGGAATGAAGCGGCAGGCGGCGGTTATCTGCGGCATCGCCGCGGGGACGGATTATCTGTTCCTTGACGAGGCGTTCGACGGGCTGGATCCGTCGATGCGCTCCGAGGTCAAGAAAATGATTGTCGACGCGATGTGCGACAACGATATGACCGTTGTAATGTCCTCGCACAACCTCCACGAGATAGAGGAATTCTGCGACACGGTCGGGCTTTTGAACGACGGGAAACCGGTGTTTAATAAAAACCTCCGAGAGCTTAAGGGCGATATTCATAAAGTTCAGTGCTCGTTTGCAAAACTCCCGGAAAAGGAGGATTTCCCCGGGCTTGATATTCTGCTTATTGAGGAAAAGGGCGGCGTTGTGAACATCATCGCAAAGGGCAGCGCGGACGAGACTCTCCGTATAATCAAGCAGAAAAACCCCTCGTTCTGCGACCTTATTCCGCTGTCGCTGGAGGAAATATTCATATACGAAATGGAGGCGTTGAACTATGACCGCACAAAGCTCCTCTAAAGGTCTTTTCGGGACGTATTTCAAATACAGGCTCGGCGTAATGAAGATCAATTTTGTTATGTGCTGTATTTTGAACGTCCTCGGGCTGCCGCTTTACGCGGTGGCGGCAAACGTGGGCTTTGGCGGAGTTGTTTCGGAATTTGCGGGGACGGCGCGGGTTTTTTCGACGATATGCATTATCGCCCTCCCCGCGATAGCAATCTTCAACGCCCTGGCTTCGTTTGACTATTATCATAAAAAGGACTTGACTGACACGATAGGCGTGCTGCCGCTAAGCCACAAGCAGCGATTTTTTGCCGATCTGCTGGCGGGGCTTGCCGTAAACGCCGCGCCGATTATTCCGTGCGGGATTATCTCCGCGATAGTAATGGGAAGCGCGCAGGGGAAGCTCGATAAGCTTGAAATCGCCGGAGATTTAAATATGGCAGGCATCGGTATGACGATTGCCATGACGGTTTTATTGATCGTGGTTTTCACGTATCTTTTCGCCGTGCTGACGAGCGTCTGCTGCGGTAAGGTTTTCCATTCGGTGATTTTTGCCTTGATCGCGATAGTTACGCTCCCGCTGCTTTTCGGAGGGCTGGCGCGGTGCTTCGCGAACGGGATTCTGGGAATTGACAGCAGGGAATATTTCTGGAGAGCTGTCGCGTTCTTCCCGCCCGCGGGGATTTTGCATGTTCTGCTTATTAGAATGGACGCGCCGTTTTCAGGCGGCATAGGCAGCTACGCTCTCGAATATGACCATAGCCTCGTGAGCTTCAGCTTCGCGCAGATTTTGGTTTATTTGATTCTAGCCGCGGGAATTATCGCGGGGGCGTATTTTCTCTCGAAGCGCCGCCTTGCCGAGCACACGGGCAGCGCGTTCGCGATAAAGCCGATGTTCTGGGTATTGAGCGGCGGGATCACCGCGGCGATTACTATCTTGGTGCTTGGCGCGACGTATGATATGTATGACCTCAAGGTCTCTTATCCCATAATCTCGGCGGCG
Organism: Oscillospiraceae bacterium; assembly: GCA_029062865.1. Classification (GTDB taxonomy): domain Bacteria; phylum Bacillota; class Clostridia; order Oscillospirales; family Ruminococcaceae; genus CAG-115. Next base: position 514 of record JAIDPG010000020.1, on the reverse strand, counting down.
GTGGGAATTCTGGTCTGCCTTGTGACGATTTTGTTTTATCCACAGAAGAAAAAGACGTTTCTGCGCTCGCTGATCGTCGGGGCGGGAGCTGTTGCAGTGATGCTCGTGTCGTGGCTTTTAATCGACAAAACTGGCGCGTTCGGGGCGCGGTATTATCCGAAAAATCCCGACAAAATCGAAAGCGTTACGCTTAACGGAATTTACACGATAACCGACAAGGACGATATTGAGATAATTACTGCAATGCTCAATAATGAGCTGCGCAAGGGTTCTTTCTATACAGACGGCGGCGACTGGCACGACGGGAATTTTTATGTCCAAGTCGAGCAAACCAACGGCAAGCGCATCGCGCGGAATTACGGCAACGGAACATTCGGAGAGACTGTTTTCCGCAGCCTTAACGGTTATGTCGACTATTTCTTCGAGGAGCTTGAAAAAAACCCGGAGTACTGGAAAGCACATTTGTCTTTTACGACTTTAAAAAAACCGATCGCTTGGATCCCCGACGAAAAGG
>JAIDPG010000002.1 GCA_029062865.1 Oscillospiraceae bacterium | reverse complement strand
AAAGCACGGCATCTGGTTTTCAAGACCCGGCTACGGAATTTGCCATCAAGTCCACCTTGAGCGCTTCGGGAAGCCCGGCAAGACGCTCATCGGCTCGGACAGCCACACCCCGACGGGCGGCGGCATAGGAATGCTCGCAATGGGCGCGGGCGGTCTTGACGTCGCGGTGGCAATGGGCGGCGGCGCTTATTATATCACAATGCCGAAAATTGTTAAGATCAACCTCACCGGAAAGCTGAATGACTGGGTCTCGGCAAAGGACGTTATCCTTGAAGTCCTCCGCCGCTTGACCGTCAAGGGCGGAGTCGGCAAGGTAATGGAGTACACGGGCGAGGGAGTGAAGTCGCTGTCCGTTCCGGAGCGCGCTACGATAACAAATATGGGCGCGGAGCTCGGAGCTACGACCTCTATCTTCCCGAGCGACGAAACCACGCTGAAATTCCTCAAGGCGCAGGGCAGGGAAGAGGATTACGTTGAGCTCGCGGCGGACGCCGACGCGATCTACGACGAGGAAGTCAACATAGATCTCTCCGAGCTCGTGCCGCTCGCGGCTTGCCCGCACTCTCCCGATAACGTAAAGACCGTCGAGGAGATAGGTGCGATAAAGATAGATCAGGTCTGCATAGGAAGCTGCACAAACAGCTCGCTTCAGGACTTGCGCAAGGTAGCGCATATTCTCAAGGGCAAAACCGTTCACCCGGACGTTTCGCTTGCAATTGCTTGCGGCTCTAAGCAGGTGTTCAATATGCTCGCGGACGGCGGCGAGCTGTCGATACTTATTGACGCGGGCGCGAGAATTCTCGAAAGCGCGTGCGGCCCGTGTATCGGAATGGGACAGTCCCCGAACAGCAAGGGAATTTCGCTGCGCACGTTTAACCGCAACTTTGAGGGCAGAAGCGGCACCAAGGATGGGCAGATCTACCTTGTTTCCCCCGAGACTGCGGCTATTTCGGCGGTAACGGGCGTGTTCACCGACCCGCGTACCGCGGGCGCGATGCCGCCGTATGTAATGCCCGAGAAGTTCCTTATCAACGATAATATGGTAACGCCGCCCGCTTCGGTTGAAGAAGCTCCCGGCGTTGAGATACTTCGCGGTCCGAACATCAAGCCGTTCCCCGTAAACAAGCCGCTCACGGAGACAATAGAAAGCGGCGTTACGCTTAAGGTCGGCGACAACATCACGACCGACCACATAATGCCCGCGGGCGCGAAGATCCTGCCGCTGCGCTCGAATATCCCCGCGATAAGCGAGCATTGCTTCGCGGTCTGCGACGAAACGTTCCCGAAGCGCGCTAAAGAAGCGGGATCTTCGATAATCGTCGGCGGCGAGAACTACGGTCAAGGCTCGTCAAGAGAGCACGCGGCGCTCGCGCCTCTGTATCTCGGCGTTAAAGCGATAATCTGCAAGAGCTTTGCGAGAATTCACCGCCAGAACCTCATCAACAACGGAATTCTCCCGCTTGAATTTGTAAACGAAGCGGATTATGACAAGATAGATCAGGGCGACGCGCTTGTCATCGCGGACATTCGCAAGATCGTTGAAACGGACGGTAAGATAATCGTTGAGAACAAGACAAAGGGCTTCTCGTTTGAGGTCAAGTGCGAGCTCTCCGAGCGCGGCAAGGGCATGATGCTCGCGGGAGGTCTGCTCAACTACACGAAAGCGAACGGTTGATTATGGGATTATTCGGCAGTTTGTTCGGAAAAAAGGGGTATTCGTATATTTTAGATATCGCAGGGCTGATAACGGACAACGAAACTGTTCTCGGCAATCTGAAAAGGGCTCTTGAAAGCCCCGACAAATACTTCTCCGAGAACGAATGGCGCTATGTCGAGCGCGGAGTTGTCGTCGGCAAAACGGACAGGAAAACGCTTTATTGGCTTGCGCTCGTTGACGAGCTTGCCGAGGGCGGCTGTGTGTTCGAGGTGGACTACAAGTGCGAGCTTGAGGAGTTTCTCGGCGCTCTGGAGCGGCTGAATAATTATGCTCTTATCGAGAGCGAGGTCGGCTCGCTTGATCTTCCGGATGACGGCGACGTTGAGGCGTGGGGCGAGGAGATAAACCACGCACTCGGCGGGAGAGCCTTCGTGTGCTATATCAATATCGACAGCGACAGTTATCCGCTTATCATCGTGAGCGGCGACGCGCTTGAAAGAGTTCAAAAGCTCGCGGTGGAAAATTGGCAGAGCATTGAGGATTTTTAAAATAACAGGAGGCATAATATGGGCTTATTCGGCAAGAAGAAACAGCAGGACTATCTTACGCTGTTTTTCGAGTCGGAGCAATACGACAGCGGAGACTGCGCCGAGATCTTGAAACAGGCGCGTCTGATTTCGCGAGGCGATGTTGAAGTAATGAGCGCGGTGGAATTCGCGGTTCGCGACCCGATCAAGTATATTCGAGATCACGCCGCGAGGTTTTACGAACGCGGGATCGATATCAAAAATGAGGATTTCGGCGACGAATTTCTCGCGTATGATCTTGTGTACATTGCGATGGTCGACGAGCTTAAGGCGCGCGGGTATGTTTCGCAGGTAAGTCCCGATTACGAATGTGAGCCGGATGAGTTTCGGGCGGCTCTTTCCGAAATAAAAGGTTACGAAAAGATAAGAGATATTGTATCGGATCTTGATCTTGACACGGAAGGAGTTACCGCGAACTGGACGGAACAGCTTAACGCCGCGCTCGGCGGGCGTTCGTTTGGATACTCCCGATAAATTCGGAGATCCGCCCGCTCGCGATACTCGATCCCGCCGCGTATAACGAGATCATCAACGGATAACAGGAGGAAAAAATGGGCTTATTTGGAAAAAAGAAAAAGCAAGACGCTCCAGAGGAGCGCAACGAGATAGACAACCACGATTTAAAGGTAAATCTCGCGAACACGGCGCTCGGGCTGCTCGTTCAGGGCGAGGATTACGAGGAGCTTGCCAATACGCAGGTGACGTTTGGGTATCTGTTTATGATCGAGGATCACGGCATTGAGGCGCTCTACAAAATAACCACGGACAAAACGACCGCGTATTTCGCGGCGCAGGGTGACAAGCTGATGCGGCTCAACTTCAACGAGGAGCTGTTTCAGACCACGGTCGACGGCTTTATGGATCTGCACGGAGGTAACAATGAATCTTGATTATTTAAACTCTCTCCCCGAGGAGAAGAACAAGTTTAAAGTACAGCTCGGCGACGGCGAGAAGGTCGTATTTATCGCGAAGGGCGTGATCTTCGGCACGGAGACAGGCAGGGCGCTCGGCTATGAGACAAAGGTAACGCTCACGAACAAGCGGCTTATCGCCGACAACGGCAGAGGCGTATGGACGGCGGAACTCGCGGGCGACTTCACGGGATATTCCGTCGTAGACCGCGGCAAGGGGCTTTTGAAGGAGCATTTCGTTCAGCTCGATCTGAAAGAGCCCGTCGTCTGCGGCGATTCCCGCGAGCAGATAACGGTTTACGGATATATTTTCGTGTTCAAGAAAAAGGACGAGCCGAGGTTTCTGGAGATCGCGAAAAATATTTTTGTTTAATTTTTCGGCGCATTAAGGCACGCTTTGTAAAAGACAACGCAATGGCGATAAGTAAATTTCAAAAAGTGTCAAGATTTTCGAAGAAAATCTTGACCGGTTCCGTCAGCGTAGCGCAACGGAGCGCGCGAATGACCGCAAGCGGTCAACCTCGCGGAGTGAGCATACGGTGACGAAATTTTGAAATTTAAATTAAGATAAGGAGAACAACTATGGCTAAAATTCAAATGACGACCCCCATTGTCGAGATGGACGGAGACGAAATGACCCGCATTATCTGGAAGTGGATCAAGGAGATTTTGATCTGCCCGTACATCGACCTCAAAAGCGACTATTACGACCTCGGTCTGGAGCACCGCAACGAGACGGACGACAAGGTGACGATTGACAGCGCGAACGCGGCGCTTAAATACGGCGTGGCGGTAAAGTGCGCGACTATCACTCCGAACGCCCAGCGTGTCGAGGAGTATAAGCTCAAGGAGATGTGGAAGTCACCGAACGGTACGATCAGAGCGATCATGGACGGCACGGTGTTCAGAAAGCCGATTTTAGTCAAGGGCATCACGCCGTATATCCCGACGTGGACAAAGCCGATAACTATCGCGCGTCACGCTTACGGCGATATCTACAAGAACACGGAATTGAAGGTCGCGCAGGGCTCTAAGGCGGAGCTTGTCGTTACCGACAAGGACGGAAACGAGACCCGTGCCCTTATCCAGGATTTCAAGAACTCCGACGGCATCGTTCAGGGCGTTCACAATCTCGATAACTCGATAGCGAGCTTCGCGAGAGCGTGCTTCAATTACGCCCTTGACGCTAAGGAAACGCTTTGGTTCGCCTCCAAGGACACGATCTCGAAGATCTACGATCACCGCTTTAAGGACATTTTCGCGGAGATTTACGAAAACGAATACAAGGCGAAGTTTGAGGCGGCGGGCATCGAGTATTTCTACACGCTTATCGACGACGTTGTGGCAAGAGTAATCCGCAGCGAGGGCGGCTTTATCTGGGCGTGCAAGAACTACGACGGCGACGTAATGAGTGATATGCTCGCGACGGCGTTCGGCTCGCTGGGTCTGATGACGAGCGTGCTCGTTTCACCCGACGGCAAGTACGAATACGAGGCGGCGCACGGCACCGTAACTCGCCATTACTACAACTACTTAAAGGGCGAAAAAACCTCCACAAATCCCATAGCGACGATCTTCGCGTGGAGCGGCGCGCTCCGCAAGCGCGGCGAGCTCGACAATATCCCCGCGCTGTGCGACTACGCGGACAAGCTCGAAAAAGCGTCGATCGCGACCATGGAGGACGGCGTTATGGACAAGAACCTCGCCGCGATGAGCAAGCTTGAAAACAAGCAGGTAGTCGACACCGAGACATTCCTCAACGAGATAAACAAGCGGCTTGAAAAGCTGATGGCGTGATTAAAATTCCCCCGCTTTGCGGGGGAATTTTAATGTATAATGGAAAATGTAGACTTTTGGAGCGCCGCCTACGGCGGCGGTTGTAAAAATCCGCATAGCAAAGCCAATGTTAAGTTTGGTTGACAAATTTCAAGCGGAAATTGGTAGACAATCAAAGGGAAATGATGTATAATAAAACCATAAAACGGGGGGTGAGCCGTTGGAGAATAAATTTTCCGAAAAAACGGTCGGCACGGTGATCGCGGTAAAAAGGCTTTGGCAGATCAAAATAAACACGAATCCCGTGCGCAGTCATTCGCTTGACGGCGCGGTGTTCCCGCATACCATCACCGTGAAATATACGGCAGGCGGCGTGGAATACATTAAAAAGAAATTCGTCCGCGCAAGACTTGCGCCGCCCCGAGCCGGAGAGACAGTTGACGTTTATTTTCGAGAGGAAAAACCGTCAAAATGCAAAATAGTATTAGAGGAGAGGAAAATAATATGACATTTGATTAAAAA
>JAIDPG010000199.1 GCA_029062865.1 Oscillospiraceae bacterium | reverse complement strand
AAAACGTCGGAGAAAACGCTTTTCGGCGGCAGCTATCCAAAAGCTTCAGCTGCGTTATCGTTGATGAGTTCCAGGACTGCAACAAAATTCAGTCGAGTGTTTTCGAGCTTCTGGGCGAGGAGCGGCTGTTTTACGTTGGGGACGTTAAGCAGTCGATTTACTCGTTCAGAGGCGCGGATCCGTACATAATGGCGGAGCTTTGCGACAACGACAACAGCGTATTTAAAAAGCTCCCGCTCAACACAAATTTCCGAAGCAGAAGGGCTGTCGTCGATACAGTAAACGCGGCGTTTACGGGGCTGATGACCCCGAGGTTCGGCGGCGTGGACTACGCGAAGGACAACGCGCTGAATTATGGCGCGGATTATCCCGAGCCGAAAATCGGCGGGCTTTACGATACCGAAATCGCGTTTGTGCGTTCGTCATCGCAAGCCGATGATGACGACGAAAAAAATATGGAGCAAGCGAGATATGTCGCGAAGCGAATTCAAGAGCTTGTAAACGACGAGGATTTTCTCGTGTGCGACGGCAAGGACGAGGACGACAATTATATTCAAAGGCGCGCCGATTATTCGGATTTTATTGTGCTTCTCAGAGCGGGCACGCACATCAACAAATACAGAAAGGCGCTGGCGGAGCTTAACATTCCCTCGACCTCGAAAAGCGGCTCGGGATTTTTTGAAGCCGACGAGATAAAGATGGCTTGGAATTTCCTTAAAATAATTGACAACCCGCTTTTGAATGAGGAGTTCTTGAAGGTGCTGATGTCGCCGATCTATCGCTTTACGGCGGAGGAAGCGGCGCAGATAAAAATGGGGCTTTTGGGAATTGAGGAAGCGGACGAGAAAACGCGGCGCGCTATCGCGGGAGCGTATAAGAGGCGCTCCCTTTTCAGCTGCGCAAACGACTGCGTAACGCAAACCGCGCGCGTCGGCAATAATAAAATCAACGTAAAGCGAAACGTTCCGCCGAAGCTGAAAAAGTTTGCCGATGATTTAAAGGCGTTTCGTTATCACATGAATTCAAGCTCGCTTACGGACCTTGTTCGCAAAATCTACGAGGACACGGATCTTATTTCGATAGTCGCGGCGTTTGAGGACAGCCCGCGGCGCGTCGGGAATATCCGGCAGCTGCAAAGCATGGCTGCGGATTTTGAGGCGAGAGGCGGCGGAGGTCTTGGGGACTTTATGAGATTTCTCGAGCGCGCCGCGGAGAACTCCTCGAAGGGCGTTGAAGAGGCGGCGCAGCCCGAAAGCAACATAAATGCTGTTCGGATAATGACGTTCCACGCAAGCAAGGGCTTGGAGGCGCCCGTTTGCATAATGTCGGAGCTTCGGAAAACGATGAACCACTCGGATTATTCGAACGACCTGCTTTTCAGCTTTGAGCATTACATGGCAATAACGCGCACCGATGTAAAGCGCCGCAAGAAATCAAAGCTGCTGGCTCACAGGGCGCTGAAAAAATTCATCCGCGACAGAGAGCTAGGAAGCGAGCTTCGGCTTCTGTACGTCGCGATGACGCGCGCACAGGAAAAGCTTATTATGGTGTCCTCTATCAGCGACAACGGCTATAATAAGTTCGACAGCTTCATAGACGAAAGCAGACCTCCTGAAAACGAGGCGCTTCACGATATGGTTTATGAGAACAGCGCGCCGTTTATGTGCGTATTGCAGACGCTGATGAATTTCGCGCCGAGCTTCGGCTGCGATGATAAGGAGTTTTATCTCGACGGCATTGCTTGCAAGGTTTCGGCGGTTGATCCCGACGTAAAATGCAATGGCAGCGAAAACGAGCCTGTTGACGCGGACGAAATCGAAGGCGACCTCTCCCCCGCTTCAACAAAATTCCCCGAGGAAGAAATCGCGGCGCTTACGGAACGCATGAACGCAAAATACGCGCACTTGGAGGATACGGTTCAGCAGGCGAAGTACTCAACGACGGAGCTTGCCCGCGAGAGCGACACAAAGCCGCCGATCCTCGCAAGACCCTCGTTTGCTAACGGCGGAGCGCCCTCAGGCGCGGATAAGGGCAACGCTTATCACCATTGCATGGAGCACTTCCCGCTTGAATCCGTCACTGCGGCGATGAATCACGACGCGCTTTTGGCGGCGGTCGAAAAAGCGCTTGATGAAATGGAAAAATCGAGGAAAATCACCGCCGACGAGCTGAAGCTCATTGAAGCGGAGCGCATCGCAAGGTTCTTTGAAAGCGATCTCGGAAAACGTATGCTGAACGCCTACGCAATCGACAAGTCCAACGTAATCCGCGAGCAGCCGTTCTTCGCCGAGGTATACGGCACCGAAGTCCGGCAGGACTATAAGGGCAAGATAGGCATCCAAGGGCGGACCGATATGTATTTTATCGAGAACGGCGAGATCGTTGTCGTAGACTACAAAAGCGACACGATCGAGAATCTTAAAAAGGAGCAGAGCATCTACGAATTCCAGGTGGAGATTTACACAAAGGTGCTCGGAGAACTTACGGGAAAGAACGTCAAGGAAATGTACCTGTACGCGTTCATGGTGGATTTGGAATACAAAATATGAAAAATTTTTATACTACGGCTTTCAGCCGCTCAATAACGCTGACTTTTTCGTTTCTGATCGCGATTACGCTGATGTTATTCACGAACACCTCGGCAAGAGCGGCGGGGTTCGCTTCGGAGAGCGAGGTTATAAGCACAGCGCAGACTCCGTTCGACAAGAAATACGTCAAAATCGACTGGCACACGTCGGAGGGAGAAAACGTCGGCGCGCCGCTGGCGTTTGAGGATTATTTGCTCCTTCCGACGCTGAACAAGGTGAACAAGCTCTCGGAGAAGGACGGCAAGCTTGTCGCCACGGCGGAGCTTGACGAAAAGGTCTCGACAAGTGCCCGCGGAGTTATCGAAAACGGCTTGCTTATCCAACCGACGAGGACGGAGCTTCACGTTATCGACGTTTCGGAGATGAACGTGCTCTGCTCAGAAAAATTCGGCGAGATAATCACCGATGTGGCTTGCGAAAACGGGCTCGCTTACTTCGGCTTCAAGGACGGCGGCGCGTTTAAATTCCGCTGCGTTGACGCTGTGAATAACCTTGAAACGGTGTGGGAATTTTCGTCAGAAAAGCCCGTAACTTCCGCGGCGAAAATCGACGGGAAAGTCGTTTTCGGGGCGGGAGAAAATCTGATTGTGCGAGCGGAAAGCGGATTTATCGAAAACCCCGTCGGCGCGGAGATTTCGCACGTTTTCGCGGGGAAATTCGCGGTGTTTATGTGCTGTGAAAACGGCGAATTACGAAAACTGCGACTTGACGACGACGGCACAGCCGAGGAAAATTCGCTCGGCGTTTGCGAGCTCGGCGGAACGCTGACGGCGGCGGTCGGCGTGGACAATCACATTTACGTCGGCTCGACGGAGGGTTTTTTTGTAATCGACGGGCTGAATATGGATGTAACGAAAAAGTATGATGAGCTCAAAAACGCGTCCGCGCCGATTTTGACGCTTGGCAGCGGAGTTCGCGCGTACACCGCCGCTCCGCACTCCGACGCGGACGGCAGCCGCTGGTATCTCTACAGCGTGCTCGACACGGACGAAACGGTGACGCTTTCGGAGCTCGCGAAGATCATCGACTTCACCGACGGAAAAGCCGCTGTCTCGGACAGCGGGCGAATGTTCTTCCGCGACGCAAAGGGGCAGGTCTGGGCGATTTCGTTATCCAAGCCGAGCCTCATACTCGGCATAATTAAGGTTATTCTCGCGTTCGCGATACTTATTATGCTGATTCTTATTCTGCGTGCTTGGGTGAAAAACAGGCAGTCCAAAAGACCGCCGGATTTCTGAACGGTTTTCCCCGCCGCGTGCGGTGAAAACAAAATAAAAAAGGAGGACACTATGGAAGCTTTTTTAAAAAATGAAAACTGCTCCGCCAAGATTATCTCTAAGGGCGCGGAGCTTAAATCTCTTGTTGTCGGCGGGCGGGAGCTGATGTGGCGCGCTGACCCGGCGTTCTGGGGCAAGACCTCTCCCCTGTTGTTTCCGATGATCGGAACGCTGAAAAACGGCAAGACGCTTATCGGCGGCGAGGAATTCAGCATTACAAAGCACGGTTTCGCGCGGGATCTGGAGCTTGCTCCCGAAACGATCACAGGAACCTCCGCGATGTTTTCGCTGAAACAGAGCGACTACACCAAGGCGATGTATCCGTTTGATTTTACGTTCACCGTGCGGTATACGTTGAAATCGGACGGCATTACTGTCACCTATCGTGTGACGAACAACACCAAAGACAAAAAAATGCCGTTTTGCATCGGCGCACACCCGGCGTTCGCGTGCGACGGGGATTTCTCGGAGTATCGGCTGGAGTTCCAGAAGCTCGAAAACGCCGCCGTTCCGAATTACAATCTCGATACGGGGCTCCACGAGGAGAACAACCGCCGCGGGCTGCTCAAGGACGACAACGTTCTGAAGCTTACTCACGAGCTGTTTTATGAGGACGTGTGCTATTTCGACAAGCCGAACTCCCGCTCGGTTATGCTGCTTAATAAGGATAACAAGGGCGTGCGCGTGGATTTCCCTGACTTCACGAGCCTCGGCGTTTGGCAGGCGAAGGATGCGCCGTTCCTCTGCATCGAGCCGTGGTGCGGCTCGGCGGACTTCGACGACTGCACGGGAGTTTTCGCTGAGAAGCGGGGCATCGTTATCCTTGAGCCCGACGAGGAAAAAGCGTTTACTTACTCAATCACAGCGATTTGAGTAATTGACAATTGACAATTATGGAACGCTGCCTTCGGCGGCAATTTCAAAAAAGTCCCCCGCAAAGGGCGGGCGCGGTAAAGAAGTATTTCGATTTTTTGAAAAGGTTGCGTAGGAAACCTACGCAGCCTTTCTCTTTTTGCCTTGATTGCCGTGACTAAGTGTAGCCGAAGCGCTCGCCACATTGAACCTGAAGTAGATCTCAACGCGCTGCTCTCTATGCCCGCTTGACTTATCGGGAGCGTGAACGACGATCTTCTCCACAAGCTCGTGCATTATTTCGGGAGTGAGTACATTTATATATGTATATTTGCGGACAAGCTGGATAAAGTTGGAAACATCTGCGGTTTTCTGCTCGGTTGCCTCAATAAAGGCTTTAAGTTCGGAAACGGTCTGTTTTAACTGCTTTTGTTCGCTGTCATAGTTCGAGGACATTTGGGCGAAGCGTTCATCGGAGATTTTTCCCGAAACGTTATCCTCATAAAGCCTTGTGAACAACTTGTCAAGTTCGGTTATACGCTTTTCGGACTGTGTGAGCATTTTCCGTGCCTTTTTTACTTCTTGTGATTGAGCGGTCGAAGCATACTCCATAGCCGTGTTTACAAATTCATCTTCATTCGTGTGAAC
>JAIDPG010000198.1 GCA_029062865.1 Oscillospiraceae bacterium | reverse complement strand
GAGACGGACGCTCGTCACTACGCTCACGTTGACTGCCCCGGCCACGCGGACTATATCAAGAACATGATCACCGGCGCGGCACAGATGGACGGCGCTATCCTCGTTGTTGCGGGTACCGACGGTCCTATGGCGCAGACTAAGGAGCACATCCTTCTCGGCCGCCAGGTTGGCGTTCCCGCAATGGTAGTTTTCGTAAACAAGTGCGATGACGCAGGCGAGTACGATCCCGCTACCGGCGAGTATAAGGATCCCGATGAGATGCTCGGTCTCGTTGAGATGGATATCCGCGACGAGCTCACCAAGAACGAGTTCCCCGGCGATGAGGTTCCGATCATTTTCGGTTCCGCAAAGGTTGCTCTCGACAGCGACAGCAAGGATCCCGACGCTCCCGAGTACCTCTGCATCAAGAAGCTCATGGAGGCTGTTGACAGCTACATTCCCGCTCCCGAGAGAGACGAGAACAAGCCGTTCCTTATGCCCGTAGAGGATACTATGACCATTTCCGGCCGTGGTACCGTTGCTACCGGTCGTGTAGAGCGTGGCGTAGCTAAGGTTGGCGACACCGTTGAGATCACCGGTCTTACCGAGGAGCCCAAGCAGACTGTTGTTACCGGTCTTGAGATGTTCCACAAGAGCCTTGACGAGGCTATTGCGGGCTACAACATCGGCGCGCTGCTCCGTGGTATCACCCGTGAGGAGATCGAGCGCGGTCAGGTTCTCTGCAAGCCCGGTTCTATCCACCCGCACACCAAGTTCAGCGGTCAGGTTTACGTTCTTAAGAAGGAAGAGGGCGGCCGTCACACTCCGTTCGTTTCCAACTATCGTCCGCAGTTCTTCTTCAGAACCACCGACGTTACCGGCGTAATCACCCTTCCCGCAGACAAGGAAATGTGCATGCCCGGCGATAACGTTGTAATGGACGTTGAGCTTATCACTCCTATCGCTATTGAGGAAGGTCTCCGCTTCGCTATCCGCGAGGGCGGTCACACCGTTGGTTCGGGTGTTGTTACCAAGATCAACAGCTAATTTCCCTATCGCGATACGATAAAAACAATTCAGCCGCTGTCCTTCGAGACAGCGGCTTTTGTATTAGAGGCAAGAGGTTATAGAAGCAAAAAGCAAGATTACTAGCCGCGTTCCTCCGACCTCTTTTTTTGCTGTTTGTCAAGCGCTGTGCAGACGATCAGCGCGATGATGGCAAGCTGCTCTCCGAGTGACAATGCGTATATCAAAAAGTATTGAAGCGGCGAGCCGTCCCATTTCGTGAAGATAAGCGTATCTCCGTCGGCTGAAAAGCTGCTCGGCTTTTTGGGGTTATAGCGTGTGCGGGAGGCTTTTGTTATCCCAAGCACATTGCCGTTTTCATCGACATACGCCGCCTTAAAGCTGCCGTAACGCTTTTTTATCGTGGTTATTTCGCTGCCGTAGTGGTCAAGCCTCAGGACGCCCTTGCTGCCCGCGTAATGCACGGAAAGGCTCACATAGCCGTCGGCGTTGAGCTTTGCGATCTCGCTGTCGGGTGTTATGGAGATGGCCTCTAAAATAGGTTCGACGCGGGTGCGCGAGGTTACATTGCCATTCTCGTCTATGACCGCCTCGGTGACCGGGTCGTGATAGCCAACAATCCTTAGCGGGTAAGATTCCCACTCGGCGAAGTCGACATAGTCCTCCGAGCTTTCAGGGAGCCTAACAAGAATATCGACATACGCCGTGTTTTCGGGAGCGTTCTCATACTTTATCGAAGGATTATAGTCGCCGAAGTCGTGCCATGACAGTGTGTTGCAGAGCAAAATGATAAGAACGATCGGAAAAACAATGATCGCTATTACAAGTATGAGCTTGATACGAAAGAAATTGATAGAACGTTTCATAGATGTATCCTCCTTTTTCTTATTATAGCATATTCTTCCAAAAAAGTCGTTACAATTCGGTTACAGTTTTTTGCGGAAAACGCGCAAAAATTCCGAAAAAGGTATTGACAAAAATTTTTATGTATTGTAAAATAAACGAGTGTTACGGCAATCCGCATAAAACCCCGCGCTCCCCCACGCCGCAGGCAAGGAGAACCGACCAAAAAGAGCCCCGGTTGTTGAAAAGTTTTTCATATATTTTTCACAAAAACCCCCTTGACAAATTATGTAAAACGTTGTATAATGTTTTATGTTCAACAAGTTAGTGGCATATCCAACAAAACGGCAAAAGGGGGCGGATTATGGAGAACTCGGAGAAGCCGGAGATCAGGGCTATCGGCGTGCGGTTTCGTATGATAAACAACGCGTTTCGGCGGTATGTCGACCACACGTCCGAGCTGAAAGCGGAGCTCGACAATATGACCTGCTCCAACGGCTGGATAATCGGTCATTTGTGCAAAATGGAGGAGCAAGGGCGGGACGTGTATCAGCGCGACTTCGAGAACGACTTCGGCATAACGCGCTCCACCGCCTCAAAGGTTCTGAAGCTGCTGGAGAAAAAGGGAATGATAGAGCGCGTGTCCGTGTCGCACGACGGGCGAATGAAGAAAATTCTGCTCACGGAGAAATCCCGCGAGCTCGGCAGGCAGATGCACGAGGAATTTTCCCGAACCGAAAAGCAGCTCACAAAGGGCTTTTCCGACGAAGAGCTGAAAACGCTCTGCGGCTTTTTAGACAGAATGATGAACAATCTCGAATTAAACGACAAAAACGGAAGGAGAGATGATATATGCTGAAAACTCTTGCGAAATGTGTTCGCGACGCGAAGGCTTTCGCGATCTTAACGCCGATTTTTATGCTCGGAGAGGCGTTCTTTGAGGTCTCTATCCCGACAGTATTGAAAAATCTGATCGACCTCGGAATAGAGCTCGGGGATATGGACGCGGTTCTGAAATACGGCGTGGAGCTTATGGTCTGCGCGCTGACGGCGATGTTCTTCGGAGTTGCCGCGGGCTTTACGGCTTCGCGGGCGAGCTCGCGCTTCGCGAAGAATTTAAGGCAGGATATGTACTACAATATCCAGAACTACACGTTCTCGTCAATCGACAAATTTTCCCCGGCGAGCCTTGTAACGCGGCTTACTACGGACGTTCAGCGCGTTCAGATGGCGTTTCAAATGATAATCAGAATCACGTTCCGCGCGCCCGCGATGCTTATTTTCGCGTTTACGTTCTCGTTCAGAACAAGCCCGCGGCTCTCGCTGATCTTCCTTTACGCTATCCCGTTCCTCGCGATCGTCCTCGCGATAATCATCAAAATCGCGTTCCCCGTGTTCAACAAGACGTTCAAGACTTATGATGAGCTCAACGAATGCGTTGAGGAAAACGTCCGCGGAATTCGCGTTGTGAAGAGCTTCGTGCAGGAGGATCACGAGATCTCGAAATTCCAAGGCATTTCAAATAGAATTTTCGGGCTGTTTACAAAGGCGGAAAAGACCGTCGCGTTCAACGCGCCCGCTATGCAGATCGCGGTTTACAGCTGCGTTATCGCGATCTCGTGGATAGGCGCGCACGCGATAGTCGAAAGCGGCAACGCCGAGCCGGGCTTGACCGTCGGCGGACTTAACTCGCTGTTTACGTATACGATGCAGATACTTATGAGCCTTATGATGCTCTCGATGATCTTCGTTATGCTCACGATGTCAAAGGCGAGCGCCGACCGCGTCGCCGAAGTCCTCAACGAGGGCTGCGACATTAACGACGGCGAGCGCGATCTCAAAGAATTGAAGGACGGCTCTATCGAGTTCAGGGACGTTTCGTTCAAGTATTTCGCCAGCGCCGAAAACAACGCGCTCGACCACATCAGCGTTAAGATAAACTCCGGTGAGACTATCGGGATAATCGGCGGCACGGGCTCTTCAAAATCGACGTTCGTGCAGATGATCCCGCGGCTTTACGATGTGACCGAGGGCGAGATCTTAGTCGGCGGCGAGGATGTCCGCGATTATAATCTCGAGGCGCTCAGAAACAACGTCGCGATGGTTCTTCAAAAGAACACGTTGTTCAGCGGATCGATCTACGAGAATATCCGCTGGGGCGACGAGCACGCCTCGGACGAGGACGTGCAGCGCGTCTGCAAATTAGCTTGCGCCGACGAGTTTATACAAAAATTCCCCGATAAATACGAAACGCACATCGAGCAGGGCGGCGCTAACGTTTCCGGCGGGCAGAAGCAGCGCCTTTGCATAGCGAGAGCGCTGTTAAAGCACCCGAAGATACTTATTCTCGATGACAGCACAAGCGCCGTTGATACCCACACTGACGCGATGATAAGAAAAGCCTTCCGCGAGGAGATTCCGAACACGACGAAGATAATAATCGCGCAGCGCGTTTCGTCGGTTTCCGACGCGGATAAGATAATCATTCTAGACAACGGCAAAATCGCCGATATGGGCACGCACGACGAGCTTTACGCGCGCGGCGGTATTTACCGCGAGATCTGCGATCAACAGACAAAGGGGGCGAGCGACGATGAGTGACGAAATAAAGACCACCAAGCAGGCTTCGCCGAAAACGAGCGGCCGACCGCCGAAGGGCGCGCGCGTTCCGATGAAAATGGACAAGAAAACGATGAAGCGCCTTATGGGCTATTTAAAGCCCTACACCGGCAAGCTTATTCTCGTAATGCTGTGTATTCTCGTGACGTCGGGCGCTTCGGTAATGTCCTCGCTGTTTCTCGAAACGCTTATCGAGGACTACATCAAGCCGATTTTGCAGGATCCGTCGATAGGCTACGGCGGGCTTTTAACGGCGCTTATCAAAATGGGCGCGCTGTTCGCTGTCGGAGCTTTGGGCGCTCTGTTCAACGCGCGGATAATGGCAAGCGTTTCGCAGGGCGTGCTGAAAACTATCCGCAACGAAATGTTCACGCATATGCAAAGCCTGCCGATAAAATACTTCGACACGCACTCCCACGGCGACGTGATGAGCTTTTACACGAACGACGCGGACGCTATGCAGCAGATGCTGTCGCAGGCGATCCCGTCCGTGCTGCAGTCCGGCATAACGATAATCGCGGTGTTCTTTTCGATGCTGCATATTTCGATCTGGCTGACGCTTGTCGTTGTTGTGTTCTTGATTTTTATGATGATGTTAACCGCGACGATCGCGAAGAAATCCGGCAGATATTTTATGAGGCAGCAGCACTCAACCGCTGACGTGAACGGCTATATCGAGGAAATGATAAACGGGCAGAAGGTCGTTAAGATATTCTGCCACGAGGAGCAGTCCAAGCGGCAGTTCGACGGCAGGAATTTCGAGCTCTGCGAGAACACCTACAAGGCGAACGCCAACGCGAATATCCTTATGCCGCTGAATAACTGCCTGGGTTATGTTCTGTATGTTATCCTTGCCGTTATCGGCGGAACTATGGCGATAAAGGGCGTAACGAACATAGGGCTTTTCGGCACCGTTGCGAAGGACGGCGCGGAGCGCTTCGCGTTCATCACGGCGGACATTATGCTGCTTGGCTCGATCGTTTCGTTTTTGCAATTATCCAGAAGCTTCATTCACCCGATAGGGCAGGTATCGCAGCAGATAAACTCCGTCGCGATGGCAATGGCGGGCGCGCAGCGTATCTTCACGCTGCTTGACGAGCAGCCCGAGACCGACGACGGCTACGTAACGCTCGTAAACGCGAAGCGCGAGAACGGCGAGCTCACCGAAACCGAGGAGCGCACTGGGCTCTGGGCGTGGAAGCACCCGCATACCGCGGACGGCTCAGTCAGTTATACGGAGCTCAAGGGCGATATTGTTCTTGACGACGTGGACTTCGGCTACGTTCCCGAAAAGATAGTTCTCCACAACATCGACCTCTACGCCGAGCCGGGTCAGAAGATCGCGTTTGTGGGAGCGACCGGCGCGGGAAAGACCACGATCACGAACCTCATCAACCGCTTCTACGACATCGCCGACGGCAAGATACGCTATGACGGGATAAATATCAACAAGATAAAGAAAGCCGATCTGAGGCACTCGCTCGGCGTGGTTTTGCAGGACGTTAATCTGTTTACCGGCACGGTTATGGATAACCTCCGCTACGGCAAGCCGGGCGCTACGGACGAGGAGTGCATAGCGGCGGCAAAGCTCGCGAACGCCGACGGGTTTATACGTATGCTCCCCGACGGCTACAACACCGTCCTTAAGGGCGGCGGCAGCGGGCTTTCGCAGGGGCAGCGCCAGCTTATCTCGATAGCGAGAGCTGCGGTAGCCGACCCGCCCGTAATGATACTCGACGAAGCGACAAGCTCGATAGACACCCGAACCGAGGCGATAGTTCAGGCGGGTATGGACGCGCTGATGAAAGGGCGCACGGTATTCGTTATCGCGCACAGGCTCTCGACAGTCCGCAACTCCGACGTGATTATGGTGCTTGAGCAGGGCAGAATAATCGAGCGCGGCTCGCACGACAAGCTCATCGCGGAAAAGGGGCAGTACTACAGATTGTACACGGGAGCGTTTGAGCTCGAATAAGTTGTGTTATCTCTCCGAGGGCGCTTCCCTCGGAGAATTTTTCTAAAAAATCCGCAAAACCCCTTGACAAAAGCATTTTTTTGTGTTATAATAATTAAGCCGCTTGTGCAAGGATAAGAAAGCTTGGGGTTTGTAACTAATTACTAGCTACTAAAAACTACCAACTCCTTCGCGCAGCGAGAACCGAAAAGAGGTAAAAATATGTATGCAGTTATTGAAACGGGCGGAAAGCAGTATCAGGTAAAAGAGGGCGACGTTCTCTTTATCGAGAAGCTGGAAGCCGAGGGCGAAGTAACCTTCGACAAGGTAATTATGGTAGGCAAGGACGACGGCAACATCAACGTCGGCGCGCCTTATGTAAGCGGGGCGAGCGTTAAGGCGACTCTGCTGAAGAACGGCAAGGCTAAGAAGATCACCGTTTTCACTTACAAGCCCAAGAAGCACGTTAAGAGAAAGCTCGGTCACAGACAGCCGTACAGCCAGGTTAGAATTGAGGCTATCAACGCGTAATGCTTAATTGCGTTTTTCATTTGGGAAGATTCGGGAACGCGGAGGCGTACATCGGCTTCGAGATTAGCGGTCACGCGGGTTACGGCAAGGCGAAAAACGAGCGCGAGGGCAACGATATAGTCTGCGCGGCGGTTAGCTCCTGCACTATGCTGGTGTGCAACGCGATCACGGAGAATTTCGGCGCGGAGGCGGACGTTAAGGTTGACGAGAACCGCATAACGCTCAAGCTCAACGAACGAAACGAGGCTGCCGAGCAGCTGATTTCGGCGTTCTATGAGCATCTCGGAGAGCTTTCCAAGGAATACGGCAAGATAAGACTTTCGATAAATTAGGAGGTTTACTATGATCAAGATAGGTTTACAATATTTCGCTCATAAAAAAGGTATGGGCTCGACCAAGAACGGCAGAGACTCCGAGTCCAAGAGACTTGGCGTAAAGCGCGCGGACGGACAGTTCGTGCTTGCGGGGAATATTCTCGTAAGACAGCGCGGCACGCACATTCACCCGGGCAACAACGTAGGCAAGGGCAGCGACGACACGCTCTTCGCGCTGGTTGACGGCAAGGTGAAGTTCGAGCGTCTCGGGCGCGACAGAAAGCAGGTTTCCGTTTACGCGGCGGACTGATTTCCGTAATTTATGCTGTAAAGAGCCGGATCACCGTCCGGCTTTTTTGCAATTAACTGTATTTCGCGGGAAAAACCACGCAATAAAAAGCGTTTGAGTGAAGGGAGGGTGCTCGATGTTTGTTGATAAGGTGGAAATATCTATAAAGGCGGGGAACGGCGGCAACGGCGCGGTTTCTTTTCACCGCGAAAAGTACGTCAACGCCGGCGGGCCGGACGGCGGCGACGGCGGCAAGGGCTCGGACATCGTGTTCGCGCCCGACGACGGGCTCTCAACGCTTATCGACTTCCGCTATAAGAAAAAGTACGTCGCGCCGGACGGCGAGGCTGGCGGCGCGAAGCGCTGCTCCGGCAAGTCGATGGAGCCGACCGTTATAAAGGTTCCGCGCGGCACGGTCATTAAGGACGCGCACACGGGGCGGATCCTCGCGGACATCTCCGACGACGAGCCCGTGGTAGTCGCGCGCGGCGGCAAGGGCGGCAAGGGCAACGCGCGCTTCGCGACGCCGACGCGCCAGATCCCGCGGTTTTCAAAGCCGGGCTTCCCCGGGGAAAAATTCGACGTGGTTCTGGAGCTGAAGCTGCTTGCGGACGTGGGTTTAGTCGGCTTCCCGAACGTCGGGAAATCGTCGCTGATAAGCGTTGTAAGCGCCGCGAAGCCTACTATCGCCAATTATCACTTCACAACGCTTACGCCCGTGCTAGGGGTTGTAAAGCGCGGCGAGAAGTCGTTCGTTATGGCGGATATCCCCGGACTTATCGAGGGCGCTTCCGAGGGCGTGGGCTTGGGTCACGAGTTCTTGCGCCACGTCGAGCGCTGTCGCCTTATCGTCCACGTTGTGGACGTTTCGGGCATCGAGGGCAGAGACCCCAAGGAGGACTTCGACAAGATAAACCTCGAGCTCGCGAACTTCTCCGAGGAGCTTTCCGAGCGCCCGCAGATAGTCGCGGCGAACAAGTGCGACCTCGCGACGGAGGAACAGATCGCGGCTTTCGAGCAGTTTATAAAAGAAAAGCAACTGCCGTTTTTTAAAATCTCGGCGGCGACGACCGAGGGCACGGACGCGCTTATGGACGCGGTTCTGGCGAAGCTCGACACGCTGCCGCCCGTCAAGCGCTACGAGGCACAGGAGCTCTCGCTTGAGGAGCTCGCGGCGATAGACGAACAGAAGCGCGGCTTTACGGTCACAAAGCAGGATGGCGTTTTCATCGTCGACGCGGAGTGGCTCGCGCCGATACTCTCCGTTGTGAATATGGAGGACTACGAGAGCCTGCAATATTTCCAGCGCGTGCTGCGCTCAAGCGGCATAATCGATGAGCTGGAGCGACAGGGAATTCAGGACGACGATCTGGTTTCGATCTTCGATTTTGAGTTCAATTATGTGCGTTAAAAGCGCAAAAGGGAAAAACGAATGGGCTTTGTGAATGATTTGATCGCGCGTATGGAGCGCTCCACCGCGGGCAGTGAGGAAACGGCGCGGCGGGTCCTCGAAATGTCGGGAATAAAAAAGACGGACAACGTGCTGTTTTTCGGCGACGATCTTTGTACGCCGCGGCTTATTGCCGACGCGGGCGCGGACGTTATGGCGACGTTCGGGGAGAAATTCCGCGCCGAGGCGGCGGAGAAGGCGGGCTTCACGGTCGGAACAGACTGGGAGCACGGCACGCCCGTTGCGGAGGGCGGCTGGGACGCGCTGTGGTTCAACGGACTCACTGAGCCGGACGGCGTTTCTGGGCGGCTGGAGCGAATTCACGATAAGGTGAAGAAGGGCGGCGCGGCGGTTTATCGCACGCTCTGCTGGCTTATCGACCCGTCGCTTGACACGAAAAGCTTCGTAGAAAAGCGCTTCGGACGGCCCGTGCAAATAGACGCGGTGCTGCGAGAGGCAAAGGCGCTCGGGTTTGCGATAGAGGACTTCTACATAGCCCCGAAGTCGGACTGGCGGCAAGGCTTCTACGAGCCGATGAAAGCGCTCGTACAAGAGCTTGAGGGCTCGGGCGAGCTCCGCGGCGACGAGGCGCAGTCCGTGGCGGGTGAGCTTAAACGCGAGATGGATATGTTCGAGCTCCACAGTGAGGAATACAGCTTTGTTTATTATGTTCTTCGCAGGAAATAGCTATTGATTTTATGTTGTTCTCCCTTGGAGGGGAGAACAGCATGAAATAAATTACACGTATAATTTTATGCAAATGACAAAAATTATTACCGAAAAGGAAGCGCGCGGGTACAGCCCGAATGTTCTCGCGTTTTACGGCGACAGCGTTTATGAAATGCTCGTGCGGAACAGGATCGTTGCGGAGCATCAGACGAACGCCGGAGCGCTGCACACAATGGCAGTGGAGCGCGTTCGGGCGAGCTATCAGTCCGCGGCGGTGGAGATCATCAAGCCGATGCTGACGGAAACGGAGGCGGACATTCTGCGGCGCGGGCGAAACGCGGGCGGGATCTCGATCCCGAAAAGCGCAAGCGCGTCGGAATACAGAAGAGCGACCGCTCTGGAAACTCTGTTCGGCTATCTGAGCCTCACGGGGCAGTTCGAGCGGATTGCGGAGCTGTTTGAGGCGATCTGCGAGGCGCTTCCCACTAAATCGGAATGATAGGTTTTGGTAATAATTGTGGTAAAAAAGCAATCTTCAAAATTGCTTCGTTGGTTTGTTGACGCAGTAATAATTCTCGCGGCGGCGGCGGTGTATTCGCTCGGGGTGCATTGTTTTATCTCCCCGAACGGTATAGCTCCGGGCGGAGTTACGGGCATCGCGGTCGTGATCGCGGCGGTGTCGCCCGTTAAAGTCGGCACGCTGATTTTCGCGCTGAATATTCCGCTGATGATAGTGGGGTTTATTTTTCTCAATAAATCAACGATGATAAAAACGATATTTTCCGTGCTGGCGATTACGATCTTTACGGACATTTTCGAGGACGCGCTGCCGGTTTACGACGCGGACGGCGGCAACGGCATAATGGCGGCGCTGTTCGGCGGGGCGC
>JAIDPG010000197.1 GCA_029062865.1 Oscillospiraceae bacterium | reverse complement strand
TATCCATGTAAAGGATATCCAAGCCGTGACGGGCTATATCCGCGGCGGGTGCTCCCCTATCGGCATGAAAAAGCCCTACCGCACGGTGATACACGAAAGCGCGAAAACGCTTGACAAAATTATGGTAAGCGGCGGAAGATTGGGCTTGCAGCTTGTCCTCACGCCCGAAGATTTGATTAAGGCGTGTTCGGGTGAATTCGCGGACGTTATTCTCATGTAAAAAAATCCCCCGCTTTCGCGGGGGATTTTAAATCGCGGCTAAACCGCGCTGCAATTGTCGATTGACAATTGATTAGCAGCCGCAACCGCAGCCGTTGTTGTTGCCGCAGCCACAGCCGCAGCCGTCGTTCTGAGTGCTTACGCCGTTGTTGCCGCAGCAAGAGAACAAGAGAATGAGAATGAGAATCCAGCAGCAGCTGTTGCCGTTATTAAAACCGCACATAATTTTCCTCCTTGTGGAAAACGCGAAATTTTCCGCTCCCCTGTGGAGCTTCCGTTTCACAGTACATATTATGCCGAGGGGGAAAATCGGTTACATTTTTTTATGCCAATCGTATGCGGATTAGAATTTTTACGTTTATCCTGTTAAAGATCTTACGTTGTCTTTATTATAACATTATTACCCATTACCAAAAGGTAAAAGCAAGCCCCGCAAGCGGCGACAATATTATCATAATGACGGAGAATGAAAACGACTCCGCGGAAGTAAGCGTCGCGCGCTGCTCGGACGGGAACATATCCTGCAAAGCGGCGTTTGTCCGCACCGTTTTGAACATAGAGAACTACAAGGGAAATCCTAAAATGGAAGTTCTCTATCCGTTAATACGCGCTTTAGAAATAGACGCACGGGAAATCTTCAGCCCGGAAATGCAAAGAGAAGCCGTTGCGCTCCGTCAGCTTAGACTGTTGATTGAGGAATGCAGCGAAGAAGAAGCGGCGGCTATCATTCCGATTTTCAAGTCTGTACTTACTGCATTACGCGATCAAAGTGCAACACCTATCAAATGAAACAGAGCCAGCTTCCTCATGTAGAATAGTGGGAAGCTGGCTCTGCATTTAATATGTCTGGCTCATTTGCTCATTACCATTTTCAATTTTACAACGTCGATACGGACTTCCTTTTTGCATTTCGGGCAATATAGCGGAAATTGAATAAGTACCGTATCTTCATACACCTTTGTCCTTGTTTTTCCACCGCAGATCGGACAGTGTACCCACAAGGAACCGTCTTGATTATCAGTCAAATTTTACACCCCCATGAATGGCATAGCTCCGCGTTAAACGTCCGGCTTTTGCCTGTTTAATATTTATATTGATTTTGTGCTAGACCAAAATCGAACTGTAGGTAGAAATTACCTTTATCGCACCTTTAGCATGAATGCGTACAACTCTATCGACATCATTTTTTGACAAAGTATTCAATTTGTCCAAGCAATGGCTTACATACTCTGGCTTACGCTTTCCTAATACCCGAAACATTTCTGGTGCTTCCATTCTTACCCGGATATTTTCGTCATCAAGAAGTTTTTCAAATACAGAAATATGATTTTTATACGCCTCCGGTGTATTAGTTGCTATGTTTTCAGAAGCCCATATAAAACTCAACCGCACATTAGAGCTTTTATCTCCTGCCAAAGTAAATAGTTCCTTAAAATAAGGGGCAATAAGTTTATAATCTGCTCTGCCAATTCGTCCTAAAGCATTAGTGGTACGTTCTCTTAATAAGTCATTTTCCGAAACGATAAAAGAAGCAATTTCTTTTGTATATGGTGCGATTTCCTGCGGGTATATCAATCCCATCTCTCCAAGTAGCCACATTGCTTTAGCCGTTATTTTAGGGGATTGATTTTTAAGTAAAGAAGCTACATAAGGTATATTTTGTTTCCAAATAGTTTTATCTTTTGTCAGTTGACCGAGTTCACGATACATTTTTTCGTCCATAAGCGTTGTTTTTACCTTTCTTTTTTATTTGTTCTCATAGGCATAATAAATACTACAACAATTATCCACAATGTAATGATGCTTGATATTAAACATAAAAATCTCCTTCAACGAATTTTAAATGATCGTTAAGGAGATAATGCGTTTTTTTATTCAATTCGCCAAATCGTATTTTCGTATTGCAGACTTATAACCAACGACCTCGCGTTTGACAAACTTTCTTAATTTCTTAAAAAAGGGCGCACTATCCCCGTAAAGGAGATAAACGGAACCTTTTCCAAGCTGTAAATTTGTCATTTTCCAACACATAACTTGACCTCACATATAATAAAAAACGGGCGTCGCCCGGGGAATGAACGACGCCCAAAAAGCATGACTGGAGGATTTGATTTCCTTGATTATAGTTTAACACAAACAAAACGTAAAATCAACATTTATGACAACATTGTAACCGATTTTTTTGAATTTGTAACCATTTGTAACCTTTTGCCCTGATTTTGTAACCTTTTTGTAACCTTTTTCTTAATTTATTATGAAATTAGTATGAAAATCTCGAAAAAATACTGTACAAAACACAAAATATATGGTATAATATTATGGTGAAGTTTTGTGTCTTTATTAGAAACGAGTAAATTTAACGGCGGTTTTCCCCCGCCGGAGGCGGGGGAAAACGATCAAGAATTCACAAAACAACCGTAATATTCAAATATTGACATCAAGGTGATTGAATGATATATCTTGACAACGCCGCGACGACAAAGCCCTGCGCGGAGTGCGCGGCGGCGGTGAACGCGGCTATGAAGAGCGCGTTCGGGAACGCGAGCTCGCTGCACGGGCTGGGGACGGCTTCGATCACGACGATAGCAAGGGCGAGGAAAACGCTGCTCGCGGCGGTCACGGGGATAAAAACTCCGTTTGACGGCTCGGTGATCTTCACGTCCGGAGCGACGGAAAGCAACAACACGGCAATTCTCGGCTCAATGCACAGGTTTCGTCCGAGGTTCGGGAAAATCGTCTCAACGGCGATCGAGCACCCGTCCGTCGCGAAAACGCTTGTAAGGCTCGAGGAGGACGGCTTTGAGGTCCTGCGGCTCTGCCCCAAAGATTATAACGACTTCACGGCGGCGCTTATCGACGCGGTGGACGAGAACACCGCGATGGTCTCCGCAATGGCGGTGAACAACGAAACCGGCTTTAGGATCGACGTGCCGCGGCTTTACAAGGAAGTCAAGCGGAAAAATCCGAAAACCATCGTCCATATCGACGCTGTCCAGGGGTTTCTGAAGGTGCCGCTCGACGGCGACCTGATAAGCGTTTCGGGGCACAAGATACACTCGACAAAGGGCATCGGGGCGCTGTTTATCAAGAAAGGCGAGAAGATCCTGCCGCTTATCTCGGGCGGAGGACAGCAAAACGACCTGCGCTCCGGCACAGAGCCGGTGGAGCTTATCGCGGGCTTTGAAGCCGCGGTACTTGCGTACAAGGGAAACGCGGAGCATTTTTCGATGCTTAAGGCGCGGCTGCTGGAAAAGCTCGCGGAGCTCGACGACATCGGGATAAACTCCGACGAGAGCTGCGTGCCTAACATCGTGAACTTCAGCGTCCGCGGCGTGAGGAGCGAGATCATGCTGCACTCGCTCGAGGAAGCGGGGATCTACGTTTCAAGCGGCTCGGCTTGCTCTAAGGGCAAGAAAAGCGAGGTGCTCCCGGCGTTCGGGATCTCGGACAAGGACATAGACTGCGCCGTTCGCGTGTCGTTCTGCGCGGAAAATTCGCCGCAAGACGTTGACGCGCTCTGCGCCAAAATCGGCGAGACGATAAAGAGAATACGAAGATAAGGGGAAATATGAAAGAAATCATAATGGTAAAATACGGGGAGATAGCTCTCAAAGGCATCAACAAAAAGACCTTTGAGGATATGCTCCAAAGCAACATCAAGCGGCGGCTGAAAAAAATCGGGCTGTTTTCGTATGAGAGAATGCAGTCGACGATCTATATCGAGCCGCAGGACGAAAATGCGGACGTTGACGAGGCAGTCAAGGCGCTTATGAAAATATTCGGCATCGGCGCGATACAGAAATGCGCGGTGTTCCCGAAGGATATTGACGCGGTTCGCGAGAGGCTTGGCGATTATCTGAAAGAGGCGCTTGACGGCGCGAAATCGTTCAAGATAGAAGCGAAGCGCGCGGACAAGACGTTTCCGCTCACCTCCCCCGAAATTCAACAGACGCTTGGCGACGCGGTTCTGGACGCGTTCCCGGAGATCGCCGTGGACGTTCACAAGCCGGACGTAACCGTAAGGCTGGAGATCCGCGACAACGGCGCTTATCTCTCGGCGAAGAGAATTACAGGCGCGGGCGGAATGCCTGTCGGCAGCAGCGGAAAGGCTCTGCTGATGCTCTCGGGCGGCATCGACTCCCCCGCCGCGGGCTATATGATGGCAAAGCGCGGGCTGGTGGTCGACTGCATACACTACATAAGCCCGCCATACACGTCGGAACGCGCGCTTACAAAGGTTCGCAAGCTCTGCGAGGAGATGACGGAATACTGCGGCGACATTATGTTCTACTGCGTGCCGTTTACCGAGCTTCAGGAGGCTATCCGCGATAATTGCCCGGAGGAATACTTCACGGTGATAATGCGGCGGCTTATGGTGAAGATCGCCAATCACTTCTGCGAGAAGGACGGCTACGGCGCAATAATCACGGGCGAGAGCTTAGCGCAGGTCGCGAGCCAGACGCTCCCGGCGCTCGGGTGCACAAACGCCGCGGCGGAGCTACCCGTTTTCAGACCACTTATCGGCATGGATAAGATCGAGATAACGGACATCGCGCGGAAGATCGGCACGTTTGAAACGTCGATACTTCCCTACGAGGACTGCTGCTCGGTATTCTCGCCGAAGCACCCGCGCACAAAGCCGCGTCTTGAGGACATTCTCAAAGCCGAGGCGGCGTTTGATTTCGAGCCGCTGATACAAAAGGCGGTCTCGGAGACGACAGTGACGCGGTATAAGTACGGAGAGGAAACGGTGTTCTTGGAGTAATGGAAGAAATTTACAATAAAATAAACGAGCTTGCTAAGGAAATTGTGGCGGTTTGTACCGAGCGGGGAGTTAAGATCGCGACCGCCGAAAGCTGCACGGGCGGCATGATCTCCGCGGCAATAACAAGCGTTTCCGGCAGCAGCGCGGTCATCGAGCTTGGGGTCTGCTCTTATTCCAACAGGATAAAGAGTAAGCTGTTGGACGTTTCGAGAGAAACGCTCGACCTTTGCTCGGAATACAGCACGCACTGCGCCGAGGAAATGGCAAGGGGCGTTCTGGAGCTTTCGGGCGCGGATTTCGCGGTGTCGACAAGCGGCGTTGCGGGACCTACGGGAGGAAGCGAAGAAAACCCCGTCGGGACGGTTTATATATGCGTTTGCGACAAGAGTTCGGCAAGCGTGAAAAGGTATTCGTTTAATGACGCGCCGGAAAACGGACGTGAACTTATTCGAGCAAGGGCGACCGAGCAGGCGCTTTTGGATCTGCTCGATATTATAAAAAATTATAAACACTGAAAGGAGTTCAAAATGGCAACAGAAGAAAAAAACAACAAACCAAAAAGCACCAGTACAAAAAACTCCGGCACCAATATAATAAGGAG
>JAIDPG010000196.1 GCA_029062865.1 Oscillospiraceae bacterium | reverse complement strand
AGAAAATGAGCGGCGGGAAAACTTACATCGCGATCGATCTGAAATCGTTTTACGCGTCGGTGGAGTGCGTGGAGCGCGGGCTTGATCCGCTTTCGACGCACCTTGTCGTCGCCGACGAAAGCCGCACCGACAAGACGATCTGCCTTGCCGTAACGCCCTCGCTGAAGGCGCTGGGCGTGTCCGGGAGACCGCGGCTTTTCGAGGTCAAGCAGCGCGTCCGCGAGCTGAACCGTGAGCGCCGTCGGAAAGCGCCGGGGCACACGCTCGGGCGGCGCTCGGCGTTCCCCGAGGAGCTGAAACGTCACCCGTCCTATGAGCTGGATTTCATAATCGCGCCGCCGCGTATGGCGAAATATATGGAGGTGAGCTCGCGGGTTTATGAGGTATATCTCAAATATATAGCGCCCGAGGACATTCACGTTTACTCTGTCGACGAGGTTTTTATCGACGCGACGGGGTATTTGAGGGCGTATAAGATCGGCGCCCGCGGTTTCGCCGCGATGCTTATCTCCGACGTTCTGAATACCACCGGAATAACCGCGACGGCAGGCGTCGGGACGAATTTATACCTCGCGAAAATCGCGATGGATATCATGGCGAAGCACATTCCCGCGGACAAAAACGGCGCGCGCATCGCGGAGCTTGACGAGATGTCTTATCGCAGGAAGCTCTGGGCGCACCGCCCGCTGACGGATTTCTGGAGGATTGGCGGCGGAATTTCCTCGAAGCTCGAACCGCACGGAATGTTCACGATGGGGGATATCGCGCGGTGTTCTGTCGAAAATGAAGACCTGTTGTATAAGCTTTTCGGCGTGAACGCAGAGCTGCTTATCGACCACGCGTGGGGCTGGGAGCCTTGCGAGATCGCGGATATCAAAGCCTACCGCCCGGAAAGCCGCAGCCTGAGCTCGGGGCAGGTTTTACCGGAGCCGTACACATTCGACAAGGCGCGGCTTATCGTCCGCGAAATGGCGGACTTGCTGTCGCTTCAGCTTGTGGAAAAGCGCGTCGTGACAGATCAGATAGTGCTTGACGTTTGTTACGACACGGAGAATTTATCCGACGCCGAAAAGCGCCGCGCATATTTCGGCGAGGTTCATTTCGACCACTACGGGCGCGCCGTTCCAAAATCCGCGCACGGCTCGCTTAATCTCGAAACGCAAACGTCGTCCACGAAAAAAATCGTCTCCGCCGCGGCGGAATTGTTTGATAGAATTACAAATCGCGGCTTCACGATCCGCAAGATCACGATAGCCTGCGAACACATTTTAAACGAGGAAGCTCTTGTAAACAACGAGCCCGAGCAGCTGGATCTGTTCACGGACTACGAACGCCAAGAGCGCGAGGAGCAAGCCCGTGCTCGCGAACGCGAGCTCCAGCGAGCGGTCGTAAAGGTCAAAGGCAAATACGGCAAAAACGCCCTGCTAAAGGGCATGAACTTTGAGGACGGCGGCAAGACGATCGAGCGGAATGGGCAGGTCGGCGGTCACCGCGCGTAAATTGGAGGACTGTTATGAATTACAACGACATTATTCCGCTTCCGCACCACGTTTCGGCAACTCGCCCGCGCATGTCAAAGCTCGGAAGAGCGGCGCAGTTCGCGCCCTTCGCCGCGCTTACGGGCTTTGAGGAGATCATTGATGAAACGGCGAAGACTAACGAGGAGCGCGCAGAACCGCCCCGCGGCTTTGATACAGCAAAATCCCCCGCGTAGCGGGGGATTTTTGTAATCGCGCGAGGAGTGCGCACCTTAATTGTCAATTGTCAATTGTTTAATGAACATAACGTCGCACCCATAATGCCCCGTGTTCCCGAGCGGCTTGTCTATTCTTGTAAAGCCGTGCTTTTTGTAGAATTTTTGGGCGGCTATCATATTCCCAAACGTTTCGAGATAGCAGAGCTCGTAGAATTCCGCGGCGGTTTCCAGCGCGATCTTTATCAGCTCGTGAGCGACGCCCGTGCCGCGCGCCTCGGACAGGCAGTACATTTTTTGAAGCTCGCAGATCTTTGGATCCGCGCCTTCAAGCGGCGCGATGCCAACGCCGCCGAGGATTATTCCATTCTCCTCCGCGACCCAGTATTTGCGCTCCTCGGAATTGTATATCTCCGAAAACCGCCCGAGGTCGGGGTCAAACCAAGCCGTGCCCTCGCGGTTGCCGCCGAACTCCAGCAGGCACTCCCGAATAATCCGCTCAACGGCGGCGTTGTCGCGGGACTGAATTTCTCGTATTGTTATGCTCATCTTTTTATAAACTCCAGAATTTTATTGGCGGTAATTTCCCGTTGCTTTTCCGCCGAGACCTTCGCCTCTCCGTCCCCGCGCTGCTCACCGTAGTCGCCGAAGTTTGCGTGGTTTCCGCCGTCGATGATAAACTCCTCATAGCCGCTCGGAACAAGCTCTCGCCCCGCTTCGATCTTCTCCGTGTTGACGACCTTGTCCTCGCTTCCGTAAATCGAAAGCGTTCTGAAATCGCCCTCGGAAATATCCGCCGCGGAATACGCCGCGAGGAAAATCAGCCCGTCCAAATCGCCGTTTTTCGCGGCAAATTCCGCCGCCATCGCGCCGCCCAGCGAGTGCCCCGCGAGGTACCACTTGTCATAATCGTAAGCCGCCATAACGTCGCCCGCCTTGTTCATTCCGAAAAACGCGAGGTTGAACGGCATATGTACGAGAAAGCAATCCGCGCCGCCCGCCGCGACATCTTTCAGAAGCTCCGCGTAAGCCAAGTCCTCGACCTTCGCGCCGGGATAAAAAATCACCGCCGCGTCCTCTCCCGGACCGTCAAAAAAGTACCCGAAGCCGGTCTCGGAGACGCTCACCAAATCGGTGCCCGCAAGCGCGTTTTCCCTGTCGGCAGCTCTGTAATAATCGCCGACATAAATAAAAAACGCCGCCGCAAGCACGCCGAGCGCGGCGGCGATTATAATCAAAATTTTTACTTGTTTTTTCATAACGCACTCTCGTTCAATTGTACATTGTCAATTGTTTATTCTCGCGTGTCTATATTTTTCGGCGTTAAATCAATCCGGATTTCCGTGCCGTCCGCGTCTGAGCTCGCGGAGATCTCGTGACCCAAGCGCTCGCAGATCCGCTTGCAGAGATACAAACCGATGCCCGTGGCGCGTTTGTCTATCCTGCCGTTTGCGCCCGTGAATCCGCGCTCGAACACGCGCGGGAGATCCTCGGCGGCAATGCCGATGCCCGTGTCTCTGATGAGAAGTATCGGCGCGTCCGGCGCTTCAAGCTCAATCGTGACGCTGCCCTGCTTCGTGTATTTCAGCGCGTTGGAGATAAGCTGGCAGATAACGAACGCGAGCAGCTTTT
>JAIDPG010000195.1 GCA_029062865.1 Oscillospiraceae bacterium | reverse complement strand
AGATCTACACCTATTAAGGCGTCGGCATCGTCAGATGTGTATAAGAGTAAGAAGCAAGAGGCAAGATGCTCCCCCGCCGCGTGGCGGGGATCCGGACTGTCGAGAAACCCTCGCACCGTGCCGCCGCTTTGCGGCGGCACTTACTTCGTCAAAGCCCGGGTGGCAGGCACAAAGCCTTGTCGCCCGGGCTTTTCCTCGTCTGCGAGGGTTTCTCGACAGTCCGGGTAAAATGATTTTTTTCTACAAGCTAAAAGAAAAAGAAGTTTTTCTTGACAATCCTCTCGAAAGATGATATAATTTAAATGCACAAGAAAACAAACTTTAACAGCGAGGTTCCGATAATGAAAGTTTATATTTATTCCGAAGCAATGAATTCGATCCGCAAAAGCGGCGTGGGGCGTGCTATTTATCACCAGATGAACGCCGCTGATAAGAACGGCGTGGAGATCGTCGACGATATTAAGGACGCGGACGTTGTTCATATCAACACCGTGCTGCCAAGATCTCTGGCGCTGGCGCGGCGGCTTAAGAAAAAGGGCGTGCCGCTGGTCTATCACGCGCACTCGACGCGCGAGGACTTCCGCAACTCGTACATAGGCGCAAACGCCGCGGCGGAGCTTTTCAAGAAGTGGATAGTCAGCTGCTATACAAAAGGCGACGTTATCGTCACGCCGAGCGAGTATTCAAAAAGTCTGCTGCGCGGCTATGGAATTAAGAACAGAATTTTCGTTATATCAAACGGTATCGACCTCGGCGATTACGTCAGAAGCGAAAAGGCGGGGCGGAAGTTCCGGCGTAAGTTCGGGTTCTCCGAGAACGACAAAGTAATAATGTCCGCGGGGCTACTGATGAAGCGCAAGGGCGTGGACGATTTCGTGAGGCTCGCAAGACGGCTTCCGCAGTACAAGTTCATCTGGTTCGGCGACGCGAATTTGAACCTCGTCGGCAAGGAGATAAGAAACGCGGTGAAAAACGCGCCGAGCAACTGCTTCTTCGCGGGATATGTAAGCAAGCCCGTGCTGCAAGCGGCGCTTTCGGGAAGCGATCTGTTTCTGTTCCCGTCGCGGGAGGAGACCGAGGGGATAGTCGTGCTGGAGGCGCTCGCGATGAAAACGCCCGTGCTGCTCCGCGATATTCCCGTGTATGACGAGTGGCTGAAAAACGGCGAAAACGCCTACGCCGCGAAGAGCCTTGACGAGTTTGAGGAGCTGGCAAAAGGAATTCTCGAAGGCGAGCTGCCCGACCTCACCGAGGAAGGCTACAAAACGGTCAGCGAGAAGAGCATTGATAAGGTGGGCGCGAAGCTTAAGGAAGCGTATCTGGCGGCGATCGAAGCGGCAACCAAGAAGAAAAATCGGCGCTGAAACGCGCTTTGCGTTCAATTGACGGAAAAATCAAGTTTTACGGAGCTGATAACAATGTCAATCTGCGATGAATGTGTAAACTATGTCTTTGACGACGATTACGAGTGCTACACCTGCCTTGTAAACCTCGACGAGGATGAGATGTATCGGTTTCTAAAAGGAACAAACGAAAGCTGCCCCTATTTCGATAGAGACGACGAGTATTTCCTTGCGGGGAAGCAGTAGCAAAAGCGCCGCGCGTCGGGCTTTTTCGGTACTTTCTTTTAACACGGATTACGCCCCTATTGTTCGACGCGCGGCAAAAAAATTTATTTTTCTCTTTTGTTTTTTGTCTCCAAAAACGAACTTTTTGACCGCGCTTGTCAAGCGGTAATACAAAGCCTTTTTCGTGATATACGATTAACATAGGTATTTTGACTTTAGTTGTTAGTTTTACTTGAAAAAAGTTTACTTTTTTATTAGTTTTTTGTCTCCCCAAAACGAGCTTTTTGACTGCGCTTGCCAAGCGGAAATGCAAAACCTTTTTTCGTGATGTACGATTAACATCGTTTTTTGACTTTAATTGTTAGTATTACTTGGTCCGGGGGTGCGAGGGCAAAACCCTTCGGGGAGAGAGGGGGAAAAACAA
>JAIDPG010000194.1 GCA_029062865.1 Oscillospiraceae bacterium | reverse complement strand
TTGTCTACGTGCTGGGCATCTCTGAGTTTATCGCCCCTCTGTTGGGCTTGGTGATCACAGTTCCGCTGAACTACTTTTTGAATAAAAATTGGGCAATGAAAAAATAAAGGAGCATTTCTTTATGAAAAGAATTTCCGTGCTTATTCCGTGCTATAACGAGGAGGAAAACGTTGTTCCTCTCAGTGAAGCGATAATCGAGCAATTTACGTTGTATCTCAAACAATACGATTACGAGATTATTTTTATCGATAACAACTCAACCGACAACACCCGCGCCAAGCTTATCGGCTTATGTGAAAACAACAAGAAGATAAAGGCTATCTTCAACGCGAGAAATTTCGGGCAGAACAACTCGCCTTATTATGGCATTTTACAGACCACCGGAGACTGCACCATATCAATGTGCGCGGATTTTCAAGACCCCGTGGAGCTTATCCCGCGGCTTGTACGCGAATGGGAAGACGGCTGCAAAATAGTTTGCGCCATTAAGGCAAAAAGCAGAGAAAACCCGATAATGCGGCTGATGAGAACGTGCTACTATAAGCTGATAAGAAAGCTCTCCGATGTCGAGCAAATCGAGCACTTCACCGGCACGGGGCTTTACGACAGGGCGTTTGTCAATGTTCTTCGCGAGCTGAACGACCCGACGCCGTTTTTGAGAGGTATAGTAGCGGAGCTGGGCTTTAAGCGGCGCGATATTATTTATGAGCAGCAGAAAAGACGCGCCGGCAAAACTCATAACAACTTCTACACGCTTTACGACGCGGCTATGCTCAGCTTTACGGCTTACACAAAGGTCGGAATGAGAATATGCACAATTTCGGGCTTCGTCATCGCTATGATAAGCGTGATAATCGCGTTGGTGTACCTTGTGATGAAGCTTGTTAATTGGAACGATTTCGCGGTCGGCAACGCTCCCACACTTATAGGAGTGTTTCTTCTCGGAGGAATTCAGCTTGTGTTTATCGGCTTGCTTGGAGAATACATAATGAGCATCAATCAAAGGGTCATGAACCGACCACTCGTCATCGAGGAACGGCGAATAAATTTCGACGAGGAGGAAAACGACGAATCGAGCGATTCAAAGAAATAATTTTCCCTGGGAGTGCAGTATGAAAGTTTCATATAACCGCATCCGATCTGCAGCGGTAATATACGTGGCTATTCCGATTTTTATTTTCTTCATCGGGTGGCTTTCGGCATTGTGGGCGGCAGTGTTTTCCGTGCTGCTTGCGGCGGCTTGCTTTTTCTTTTGGAAAAGCTCCCGAAAGCAAGACGGCGAAAAGCTGTATGCCGTTGTGTCCAAAAAAACGCTGATCATCATCGGCGCGATTGCCTTGGCGTGGTGCTTTCTCGCGGGGCATGGAGGCTTTTTTCACCAATCCGACGACAACGCGATCAGAAACGCTATCTTTCGCGACTTGATAAAATTGCCTTGGCCGGTGGTGTATTCCGACGGCTCTATGCTGTCTTATTACATCGCGCATTGGATGCCGCCCGCGCTGGCAGGCAAAATATTCTACGCGGTCTCGGGCTCGGCGGCGGCGGGCTATGCGGCGGGAAATGTCTTTTTGCTGCTGTGGAGCAGCATAGGCGTTTACCTTTCGCTGCTGCTGGTGGTAATTCTCACGTTCTCAAGAAAAAAGCCGCGTATTCTGCTTGCTGTTTTTATGTTTATCCTCTTCAGCGGACTTGATGTCATCGGAACCGCCGTGACAGGCTATATGTATAGCTACGGTCATCTGGAATGGTGGGCGACAGAAATCCAGTACAGTTCATTTACCACCTGCTTGTTCTGGGTTTATAATCAAACCATAGCGATCTGGCTTGTCACGCTTTGCATAATAAACGAACGCAGCGTTAAGATTTTTGCTTTTCTCGGACTGCTCGCGCTGCCATTCGGACCGCTGCCGTTTATCGGGATAGTTTTGCTGTGCATCATTAAGGCGGCGGTGATAGGCGTAAAAGCGATACGCAAGGGCAAGCTTGCGGCGGCGGTGAAAAACATATTTTCCCCGCAGAATATTCTGGCGTGCGTTTCGGTGTTCCCCGTATATTATTTGTATTATTTTTCAAACGCGATCGCCGCAAACGACGCGTATTTCGCGGAAGGAAAAAAAGAGGTTGGCTTTCGTATAAACGAAATCTGGCTGAAGCCGTTTGCCGAGGGAGACGTTCCGGATATCATTTCAAAGTTTTTGCTGTATATACTTTTTGTTTTGCTGGAAGCAGGGGTTTATGCGGCAATCATTCTTATTCACCTGAAAAGCAAAAAGAAAAAAGCAGCTCCCGAATTTAAAGGGGCTCTCTTCATACTGCTTTTGTTGCCGCTGTTCCGTTTGGGCTCGGGCGGAGATTTTACTATGAGAGTGTCGATACCGTTTATTGTTTATCTTGCGGTTGAAATGATAAAAGCTTTTGCCGACAGTGTTCCGGCAAAGGGCGAGATCCGCGGGATTGAGGAGCTTGTAAAAAAGAAAACATTGTTTTTCGTTTCATCGATAATATTTCTTCTGGGGGCGATAACTCCCGCCTTTGAGTTTTACCGTGAGATACGATACACAGTCACAAATTTTCAAACGCCTCACGACCTTGAAGAAACGGAATCTATGGACGAGATCGAGATAAAAAACAATTTTATCGCAAGGGATTACACGGAATCGAATTTTTATAAGTTCATTTCCAAAAAATAATTGCAAAAACCAGTACAAAGGAATGGGGCTGTAATATGAAAGCTGTATTGTTGGCGGGCGGCTATGGCACGCGCATCTCGGAGGAATCCTCCGCGAAGCCGAAGCCTATGATAGAAATCGGCGGGAAGCCCATTTTGTGGCATATTATGAAGGAATACTCGTACTACGGATTTAACGAGTTTATCATCTGCGCGGGGTATAAGCAGCATATGATAAAAGAGTGGTTCGCGGACTATTTTCTTCACAACAGCGATGTTACGTTCGATTTTACCGACGGCACCGAGAAGACGATAATTCATAAGCAGAACTGTGAGCCTTGGCGGGTGACGGTCGTTGATACCGGGCTTAATACGATGACGGGCGGAAGAATTAAGCGCGTACGCCCCTATATCGGCGACGAGCCGTTTCTGATGACTTACGGCGACGGCGTTTGCGACGTTGATATACGAAAGCTTGTGGAATTCCACCGCTCACACGGCAAAATCGCGACGCTTACGGCGGTTACATTGGATGAGCAGAAAGGGATCCTCGATGTCGGCGGAGATAACGCAGTGCGCTCGTTCCGCGAGAAAAGCCGCAGCGACGGTGCGCTGATAAACGCGGGGTATATGGTCTTAAATCCCGAGATATTCGATTATATCAACGGTGATGATACGGTATTTGAAAAAGAACCGATGGAACGGCTGGCAAACGAGGGGCAGCTGATGTCGTATATGCACAAGGGCTTCTGGCAATGCATGGACACTAAGCGCGAGATGGATATGCTTGAGAAAATGCTTCTCACGAGAAATGCGCCCTGGAAGAAATGGGAGGACTGGAATTGAACATTCGGGATGACTTGAGGTTTTACAGCGGAAAACGAGTTTTAGTGACGGGTCACACGGGCTTTAAGGGAAGCTGGCTTTGCTGCCTGCTTGCGGGCGCGGGAGCGGAGGTTACGGGCTACGCCCTCAAGCCCGAATCCCCTTCCCTGTTTGCTGAGGCGCATATCGGCGACAGAATGAACTCGGTGATCGGCGACATACGCGACCGCGAAAAGCTCCTTTCGGTATTTTGCGAAACGCGCCCGGAAATCGTTTTTCACCTCGCCGCCCAGCCGCTTGTGCGCGAAAGCTACAAAAACCCGGCTTATACATACGAAACCAATGTTATGGGCACGGTGAATGTTTTAGACTGCGTTCGTCAAAGCGAAAGCGTTAAATCGTTCCTTAATGTTACAACAGACAAGGTTTACTTCAACCGGGAATGGGAATGGGGATATCGTGAGAACGAGGAGCTGAACGGCTATGATCCGTATTCTAACTCAAAATCCTGCTCGGAGCTTGTCACCGAAACCTACAAACGGTGCTTTTTAAGCAATATCGGGATTTCAACGGCACGCGCCGGAAACGTTATCGGCGGCGGTGATTTCGCTAAGGACAGGATAATCCCCGACTGCATAAGGGCTGCTGTAAACGGCAGGAGCATTGGAATTCGCAATCCGTATTCCGTGCGTCCGTTTCAGCACGTGCTCGAGCCGATATTCGCCTACGCTGTGATAGCACGGAGGCAGTTTGAAGACGCTTCTCTTTCCGGGAGCTATAACATAGGTCCGCAGGACGACGGCTGCGTTTCCGCCGGAACGCTTGCCGATCTGTTTTGCAAGCATTGGGGCGGAATAGCGTGGGAAAACCTCAGCGAGAGCGGCTCGCCGCACGAAGCCGGCTTTTTGAAGCTCGACTGCTCAAGAATCAAAAAAACGTTCGGGATTTCTCCCGTGTGGAGCATAGATAAAGCAGTGGAAATGGTTTGCAGATTTACAAAAACGCAACTGAACGGCGGCGACGCGGCAAGCGAAATGAACACCGAAATCTCCGAATATATGGAGGATATGACAAAATGAAAAAACAAGAAGCCGAAGCGAGAGCGGAGATCAAGAAGCTTGTCGCACAATATTATCGCGATTTTAAAGCAGACAGCGGCGAGTTTGAGCCCGGCAAGCGCATTCCCTACGCGGCGAGAGTTTACGACGAGCGCGAAATGCTCGCCCTTGCCGACGCAATGCTGGATTTCTGGCTGACCGCGGGGAGATTTGCGGAAGGCTTTGAAAAAGATTTTGCCGCGTTTGTCGGAGCTAAACACGCGTATCTTGTAAACAGCGGCTCCTCGGCGAATTTGCTGGCTTTTTCGGCACTCACCGCGGCGGAGCTCGGCAAGCGCCAAATAAAGCGCGGAGACGAGGTTATCACTCCCGCGTGCGGCTTTCCCACAACGGTTACGCCCATTCTTCAATACGGTGCCGTGCCTGTTTTTGTTGACGTTACATTGCCTCAATATAACATCGACGTTTCAAAGCTTGAGGAAGCCTTGTCCGATAAGACAAAGGCGGTAATAGCCGCGCATACGCTGGGAAATCCGTTTGATATTAAAGCCGTAAGGGAATTCTGCGACAAGCACGGGCTTTGGCTGATTGAGGACAACTGCGACGCGCTGGGCTCCGTGTATACAATAGACGGCGAGACGAGATACACGGGCGCCTGGGGCGACATCGGAACAAGCAGCTTCTATCCCCCGCATCATATGACAATGGGAGAGGGCGGCTGCGTTTACACAAGCAGCCCGACACTCGCGAGGATCCTGCTTTCAATGCGCGATTGGGGGAGAGACTGCGTATGCCCGCCCGGCAGGGATAATTTCTGCGGGAAAAGATTTGACGGAAACTTCGGCGAGCTGCCGAACGGGTACGATCACAAATATGTTTACAGTCACCTCGGGTACAATCTTAAGGTGACGGATATGCAGGCGGCTATTGGCTGCGAGCAGCTAAAAAAGCTCCCGGGATTTATCGAGAGCCGCCGGCGCAATCACAAAAGGCTTCGCGCGGCTTTGGAATGTGTGAGCGACAAGATAATTCTGCCTGCGGCGGCGGAAAACAGCAAGCCCTCGTGGTTCGGGTTCCTGATCACGATAAAGCCCGAATGTGGGATCGAAAGGAACACGGTAACAAAATTCCTCGAGGAGCGCAACATCCAGACGCGGCTGCTTTTCAGCGGAAATCTGATACGCCATCCGTGCTTTGACAGCATACGCGGCACGGAGCAATACCGCGTCGCGGGCGGCTTGGAAAACACCGATTTTATAATGAACAACACATTCTGGCTCGGAGTTTATCCCGGTATGACCGATGAGATGATCGATTATATGGCAGAAACGGTTATAAAGGCGCTGAGCGGCTGAAAGGGGCATAAAATGCGTAACGCTGTAATTACGGGAGCAACGGGAATGTTGGGACTGGCGCTCATTCGCTTGCTGCTGCAAAAGGATTTCAAGATCTACGCGGTCGTCCGCCCGAATTCAAGACGAGCCGCGAATATCCCCAAAGACGAGCGCGTTAAGCTCATAGAATGTGAGCTTGGTGATATGGACAAGCTCCCGGGGCTTATCGAAGAAAAATGCGAAATGTTCTTCCATTTTGCGTGGAGGGCGACATCATCAAGCGCCCGCAATGATATGGGCTCTCAAATCGAAAATATACGAGACGCCGTAAAAGCCGCTGAGATCTGCGCGGACTTGGGTTGTGAGGTGTTCGTCGGGGCGGGCTCCCAGGCGGAATACGGCAGACATTCTGCGCCGATTTCTCCACAAACTCCCGCCTTCCCCGAAAACGGCTACGGAATGGCAAAGCTTTGCGC
>JAIDPG010000193.1 GCA_029062865.1 Oscillospiraceae bacterium | reverse complement strand
CGCGCTTTGCGGAGAACAGGCGATATTCTCCGCGAACGGATTCGCGAAAACCGCTACAGCCGAGCTGCCGAGCACCCCGACGATCGTGAACATAATAAGCCCGCATTTTCGTACAGCCAGCGCGTGAGTTTTGTTCCCGACCGCCGCGCACCGCGCCGTTGTCCGCATAATAACTGTCGGCACGCCCGCCGCCGTCAGCGCGAAAATCGGCGAATACAGCCCGTAGGCGGTGGAAAAATATCCCATTCCCGTGCCGCCCAACAGATTCGCCAGCGGTATCTTAAATAATGCCCCGACGATTTTTGTTATCGCCATTGAAATGAATAAAATCGCGGTGTTTTTGATGTATCTTTTCTCGACCATAAAAAATCGTCCTTTCGGGTAATATACTGCTTGTACTATGTATATTTCCCGAGGGGACGATTTATGATTGTATAAAGCAACGCGTCTTAAAAATAGAACAGCTCCTCAAATTTCTTGTCAAGCGCGATGCAAAGTATAAGCGCGAGCTTTGCCGTGGGATTGAACTGCCCTGTTTCGATAGAGCTTATCGTGTTTCGCGAAACGCCGACCAGCTTAGCGAGCTCCGCCTGCGACAATCCCTTTTCGCTTCGGGCTTCCTTGAGGTTGTTTTTCAGTATCAGTTTATCTTCCATTTAAACGCTCCAAAACGAAGAAAATCACCGACAAAACCGCGCCTATCGTCATAATAATCGCGAATACCAGATTTCTTTTGTTGTGTATTCTTTTGTATATGAAAAAGTTTTCCGCTGCAACTCCCGCGCATATTGTTGCGGTAAGGTCGGACGTGTTTTGATCGTTTAAACGTCGGATTATTGAAAATGATATGAGAAAAACTGCCATTATGATAGCTCCGCACCACATTGCCGCGCTTTGCACGAACTTTTCCATTTCGTCCGAGCCTTCCTCACGCGCCTTTTTAAGAATTTCTTCCTTTTTCATAAATAAGCCCCCTTAATGTCCCTGAAAAAACCGAACCGTCGCAAAGACCGTCATTGCCGCCAGAACCAGCCCCATTATCAGATAATACGGTTTCTTTAAGCGGAAAAAGCGGTAAATACAGCACACCGCCGTTGAAAAGCAGACCGTCGCCGTGAGATCCATAATCGGCGCGTCTTTGCCTCGCATACACACAAAGAATCCCGCCGCTATAGCCATAGCCAATGCCATCCACACCGCCGACCTATCGCGCACGAATGTCTCCATTTCGTCGGAGCTTTCTTCCTGCGCCTTTTTAAGAATATCTTCCTTTTTCATTGCGGAACCTCCCAAATGCCAAGTTTTATTGTCAATTACATTATATCATCGCCAAGTTTACTTGTCAAGAGCATTTTGAAAGTTTGCCAAGTTTTCTTTGATTTTTGTTAAAATGCACAATAAAACTCTTTCGGTTTATACATAACTCACAACGGCATTTACAGCAATCCGATATTCTATTCACCAAAACCGCCGATTATACATAAAATCTAACAGCGACAACACGCCGCTTAAACTCTATTGAAAGGAAGATACTATGGATAAAATGAGACCGATCTGGCGCGTGGGCTATGCTTATGTGCCAAATCAGCGAATGGAGAATTTGTATTCTCCCGCGAAAGCGATAAGAGCAGGCACGGTTTTCCCCGAGCTTGACATCACGATGGACGAATACGAGAGGGGGCTGTTCAATGGCAAATAATATGAACAACCGCCCCTACGCTCGTCCCAATATGAACAACGAGCCTCGCGGAATGGCGAGAAATGAGAACAACGGCTCGACTAACGTAAGCTGTAACGACCTTATGCGGGCGATTATGGAGGCTGACTTCGTGGCACAGGATCTGAAGCTCTACCTCGACACCCACCCCGACGACTCCCGCGCCCTGGAGCTCTACCGCGAGGCGGTTCGGCAGTACAAGGCGTGCAAAGCGACGTTTGAGGACACGTTCTACCCGCTGAACGCGACCGCCGCGGGCAGAAACGGCGAGTGGGACTGGCTCGACGGAACGTTTCCGCCGTTATCGTAAGGAGGTGAACGTATGTTTGTATTCGAGAAAAGAACGCAGATCCCCGTCTGCATTAAGAACAGAAACCCGCGCCTCGCGAGTATGATTTTGTCGCAGTACGGCGGCGTTAACGGCGAGCTTTCCGCGTCGCTTACTTATCTTTCGCAGCGCTTTACAATGCCGTGCAATAAGGGCAAGGCTCTGCTTACCGATATCGGCACGGAGGAGCTTGCGCACCTTGAGATCATCGGCAGCATCGTAAGCCAGCTGACCGATGGCGAGGGCGCGAGGAGCTTCGATAAGTACGGCACGGGCGCGTATTACGTTGATCACGGCAGCGCTATCTTCCCGGCGAGCGCCGCGGGCGTCCCGTGGGACGCGGCGTATATTCAGTCGATGGGCGACCCGATAGCCGATCTTGTAAACGATCTTGCCGCCGAGCAGAAGGCAAGAGCGACCTACGACAACATTCTCCGACTCTCCGACGACCCCGATGTAAACGAGGTAATAAAATTCCTGCGCGAGCGCGAGGTAGTCCACTTCCAGCGCTTCGGCGAGCTTCTGGACTTTTATCAGAATCAGATAAAGGACTGCGACTGCAAAAAGTAAAAAACGAATCTCCCCGCTTCCGCGGGGAGATTCGCAATTGTTTAGATATATCTGTGCATTTCAATCGCTTTTCCGTTTTCGATAAAAATCCTCGGAACGCGCGTTCCTATCGCGCAGAGGAGCTCGTAGTTTATCGTTCCGACGCGCTTTGCAGCCTCGGTGACCGACGAGCCGCCCTCGGTCTCGTTGGAATACACGACAACCGCGTCGCCGAGCTTTACGTCGGGCAGATCCGTGATGTCGACGAGCGTCTGGTCCATGCAAATTCTCCCGCAGATCGGCGCGGGCTTGCCGTTTATCAGAACGCTCCAGTTGTTTGAGAGCCGCCTGTTGAAGCCGTCCGCGTAGCCGCATGGGATAAGCGCGAGGGTGGTGTCGCGCGCCGCGGTGAACGTCCTGCCGTAGCTCACCGTTTCGCCCGCGCGTATCGTCTTTATCTGGCTCACGACGGACATAAGCCGAAAAATCGGTTTGATGCCGTCGGGGACAGGGAAGCGCTCGTCGGGCTTTTGACCGTACATAATAATCCCCGCGCGGACAAAATCCCCCTCGAACTCCCCGTGATAGATAATGCCGCCGCTGTTCTGCGAGTGCGTCGCGAGTCCGCGCTTTCCGCACATCTCGATAAGCTTTGTCTGCTGCTTTTTCGTGAACTCCACGTCGCTT
The DNA here is from genome assembly GCA_029062865.1 of Oscillospiraceae bacterium. GTDB lineage: Bacteria > Bacillota > Clostridia > Oscillospirales > Ruminococcaceae > CAG-115. Next base: position 15,389 of record JAIDPG010000193.1, on the reverse strand, counting down.
TCCAAAAGGCTGTCGGAGACGGCGAAGTGAGTATACGCCGCGCGGCAGTCAAGCCCGCCGAGCGAAAGCACGCGGTCGAGCTCCTCCTCGGAGGTTATCCCGACGCGGCTCATGCCCGTGTCTATTTTAATATGAACGGGAATTTTTACGCCGTTTTCCTGCGCCGCTTTTGAAAGCTCCTCGGCGTAGGATAAATCGCCGATTGTAAATATGTAACGCGCCGCGTTCTCGATTGCAAGCGGAATGTCGCAGTAGCCGAAGATAAGAATGTCTCCCTCAATGCCGTTTTGCGAGAGCTGTTGTGCCTCCCAGAGGTTCGACACGGCGAAATGCCGCACGCCGCAGCTGTTCAGGGCTTTAGCACACTGAACATCGCCGTGCCCGTAGGCGTTTGCCTTGACTATCGCGATTATATCTTTGCCGCCCGAAAGCTCCCGAAGCCGCGCGATATTTCCCTTTAAAACGTCAAGATCGACCTCGCTCCAGGCTCTTTTATAAAAATTCTTCATGACTTTACCTCTTATACTTGAAATTTTCAAAGAAATGTGTTATACTATAGGCAATACCACACAAAGATTGTCGTCCGATTGCGCCAGCAAATTTTTCGTCAGATTGCACAAAATCGACGAACGAGGCTGGCGCCTGTGAGGAGATTTTGGGCAAAAATGACGGAAAATTTGCCAGCAAGCGGGCGGCAAAGCGCGAAGCCCGGTCTTTGTGCGGTGTTGCCTATATGTAAGTGCATACTATAGGGTGTATGCAAGCCCGATTTCTCCCGAAAAGTGAGAGGGGAGTGTATACAACCGAATATTGTTCACATATTACATTATATTACTATAAAGGAAAAAAATCAATAGTTTTTTTAAAACGGACTTGATTTTCTGAGAAAAAACTGAGAGGGGAAAAAATATGTACGTTCGCAGAAAAAGTAACTGGTATATTTATTTTATAGCCTTCGGGATTACGGCAGTGTTTGTTGTCGTGGCGATTTTCGCGTTTAAATGGTATCTTTTCCCGTCGGATACGCAGAACACGGGTGTTAATAAGACAAACAACGCGCTGGAGGATGAATTCACGCCGACGACGGAGCACTGCTTCAGACTGCTTACTATGCTGTCCGAAGGGGAGAACGACATTCCGGAGCTTTTCTTTTTGACGGAATACAACGCGCCTGAGAACCGAATCACGTTCGTGCCGCTTCCGAATGGGATAAGCGTGGGCGGCGCGGGGCGTCCGCTTCAGACTATTTACGTCGCGCAGGGCGGGGCGGAGGTCGTAAAGGCGGTTGAAGGCGCTATCGGCATTTCCGTCGGCTATTACGTAAAAATGGACAAGCAGAGCTTTGAGGATCTGTTCACGACGTTCGGCAATGTGGAATATGAGTTCACAAAGACGACGCTGGTAAAATACGGCACGGACACCAAGACGTTTAACGCCGGCAAGCGCCTGATGGCACCCGAGGACGCGTATAATCTTATGGTGAAAGCGGAATTCGACGAGGGCGATGCTTACAGGTTTAAAGTCGCGGGCGAGATTCTCTCCGAGATAATCAACCAGAACTACCGTCAGGCAAACGCGACGCGGCTTGACTCGTATTTCAATATGCTGTTAAAATCCGAGACCAATCTCACCGAGGATGTTTACAAGAGCTACAAGCCTGCGCTGTTAAACACCGTTGAGTACGGCACATCTCCCGCGGAGTTTTATATCCCCTATGGCGAATACACCGCCGACGGCGGCTTTGACATCGCGGAAAACTCGATCAATACAATAAAGTATAAGGCGGGGCTTTAAAAACCGTTCTTTCTATGGCGTTTTCCCCGCCACAGGCGGGGCAGCCATAAAAATCGGTTTTTTCTACAGATTTGTATATAAGGAGGCATTAGATTTATGGACGGGAAGATCCAAAAGACAATGGAAGCGCTTCGGCTTAACAGGATGAAGCCGTTTTACGCGGAAAACAGCGCCGAGGCTTGCGAGATAGTCCGCGGCCTGATTGAAAACGACAAGCTGATAACCTCGGGCGGCTCGATGACGCTTAAAGAAAGCGGTGTTATCGAGATGCTCACCAAGGATTTCGGCGGCGTTTATCTCGACCGCTCGGCGGGCAAAGACCGTGAGGAGGTCGAGGAGATCATGCGCAAGGCGTTCGTCTCCGACACGTTTTTGGCGAGCACGAACGCCCTGACCGAGGACGGCGAGCTGTACAACGTTGATGGAAACGGCAACCGCGTTTCGGCGATGATTTACGGACCGCGGCAGGTCGTTCTCGTTGTCGGCGTGAACAAAATCGTTAAGGATCTAGCCGCGGCGAAGGAGCGAGTTGAGAAGATCGCAGCCCCGAAAAACACCGTGCGCCTGGATTGCGCAACGCCCTGCAAAAAGCTCGGCGAGTGTCAGCACTGCCGCAGTGATGCGAGGATTTGCTGCTCTTATGTAACGCTGGCGCAGCAGCGTGTTCCCGACAGGATTAAAGTCATTATCGTCAATGAGAATTTAGGTTATTAAGTTACATATCATGAGCGTATTTAAACTATCTTCTTTGTGCAAGGATTACATCTGGGGCGGAGAGCGGCTTCGGCGGGAGTTCGGCAAGAGCTCCGGCGCGGACAAAATCGCCGAGAGCTGGGAGCTTTGCTGTCGAGAGGACGGACAAAGCGTTATCGAAAACGGAGAATTTACGGGGAAAACCCTCGGGGAGCTTATAGAGGCGAACGGCAAAGCCGCCGTTCTCGGCACGGAAAGCGCGCACTTTGACGACTTCCCAGTATTCATCAAGCTGATTGACGCCGCCGACGATCTGTCCGTTCAAGTTCACCCGCCGGACGATTACGCCCGTAAGCACGAGGGCGAGCGCGGGAAAAACGAGCTTTGGTACGTTGTCGACGCGGACGACGGCGCGGAGCTTATCTACGGCTTCAAGCGCGAAATATCCCACGAGGAATTCGCCGAGAGGATCGAAAACGGCACGCTTCTCGAGGTGACGAACAGCGTTACCGTCAAAAAGGGCGACGTGTTCTTCATTGAGAGCGGCACACTGCACTCGATAGGCAAGGGAATTCTCATTGCGGAAATTCAGCAGAATTCCAACACGACCTACCGTGTTTACGACTACGGCAGATTAGGCAATGACGGCAAGCCGCGGGAGCTCCACATCGAAAAGGCGCTTGACGTAACGAAGCGTGTTCCGCCGAGGCGCTCCGCGGAGGAGCAGGGAAGTCCGCAAAGACTGGAGAGCGGCATACTGACAACACTTTGCGAGTGCGAATATTTCACGGTGAAAAAGCTGGAGTTTAACGGCGAGGTTTCTCTCGAAGCGGACAGGCGCTCGTTCAATTCGCTGTTGATTCTTGACGGAGAAGTAAAGATAAGCTCGGCGAGCGGCGGCGTTCCCGCGAGTAAGGGCGACAGCGTTTTTATAACCGCGGGCACGGGAAAATACGAAATAAGCGGAAAAGGCTTGATTATTATCACGAATATATAGAAGCATTGATTTTATGGCGGTTTTCCCCGCCGAAAGCGGGAAAAATCGCATGAAACCGAACTTTATAACTAAGGAAATGCTTGTTCTGCGTTTCCGTAAAAGAGGTGTCGTATGGCTTATTACATAGGAGTTGACGTTGGCGGAACAAACATCGCGTGCGGCGTTGTTGACGAAAACGGAAAGATCCTCGCGCGCTCAAAGATAAAGACCCACGGCGGTGGAGCTTCCCCCGCGCCTTATGAGGCGGTTCTGAATAGCATCAAGACCGCCGTGCGCGAGGCGTGCGGGAGCGCGGGGATTTCCGTTGACAATGCGGGCTCGATAGGCATCGGCTGTCCGGGGCTTTGCAACAGCGAAAGCGGGGTTGTGGAGTATTCCAATAACCTCGGCTTTGTGAATGTTCCGCTGAAAGCCGACATTGAGCAAGAATTCGGCTTGCCTGTTTATCTCGAAAACGACGCGAACGCCGCGGCGTTCGGGGAGTTTACCGCCGGCTCGGCTAAGGGCGCGAAAAGCGCGGTGGTTATCACTCTCGGCACGGGTGTTGGCGCGGGGATCGTCCTTGACGGCAAGATTTACCGCGGCGCGAATTTTGCGGGCGGCGAGATAGGGCACACGGTGATAGTCGTTGACGGCGAGTCATGCACCTGCGGCAGGCGCGGCTGCTTTGAGGCGTACTCCTCCGCGACGGGGCTTGTGCGAATGACCGAGGCAGCCGTCAAGCAAAATCCCGATACGATAATCCCCGAGATAATCAAGGAGGACGGAAAAATCAGCGGGAGAACGGCGTTTAAGGCGATGCGGCGCGGAGACGCGGTCGGCAGGGAAGTCACCGAGCGCTACATAAAATATCTCGCGTGCGGCGTCGCAAACGTCATCAACACGTTCCAGCCGGATATTCTCTGCATAGGCGGCGGGGTCTGCAACGAGGGCGAGGCGCTTCTCAATCCGCTGAAAGCCGCCGTCGCAAAGGAAATCTACTCGAAAAATTCCGTGAAGAACACCGAGATAGTCATATGCTCCCTTGGCAACGAAGCGGGAATAATCGGCGCGGCGATGCTGTATAGAAGTTAGTTATTAGTTGTTGGTTATTTGTTCCGGCGGGCGGCGCATTATAGGTGCGTTCAGACCGGAGTAGTGCAATGGCGAAAAGTAAATTTCAAAAAGTGTCAAAATTTTCGAAGAAAATTTTGACCGGTTCCCTCAGCGCTGCAGAGCGAGCGGAGCAGCGGTGAGGGAATTTTGAAATTTAAATTAAAATCAAAAATTTCAAAAAGTGTCAAGATTTTCGAAGAAAATCTTGACCGGTTCCGTCAGCGGTGTCGCTTGACACGGAGCGTAGCGGAGTGGCAAGCAACATCGGTTACGGAATTTTGAAATTTAAAATTTAAATAAGGAGAATAAATTATGAGATCTGATTTGATTAAAGCGGGCGTTGAGAAAACCCCGCACAGAGCGGTTCTGAAGTCGCTCGGGCTTATCGACAGCGAGATGAACAAGCCGTTTATCGCGGTGGTTTGCGCGGCGAGCGACTATGTTCCCGGACATCAGCATTTGCACGAGATCTCGCGCTATGTAAAGGACGGTATCAGAAACGCGGGCGGCGTGCCGTTCGAGTTCTTTACTATCGGCGTTTGCGACGGCTTGGCGATGAACCACAAGGGTATGCGCTATTCGCTGGCTTCTCGTGAGCTTATTGCGGACAGCATCGAGGTTATGCTGACGGCTCACCCGCTTGACGGCGTTGTGTTCATCCCGAACTGCGACAAAATTGTCCCCGGAATGGTAATGGCTGCGGCGAGAATGAACCTCCCGTCGATTTTCGTAAGCGGCGGCCCGATGAACCCCGGCTGCGTTCAGGGCAAGCGCGTGGGCTATTCCGAGATATATGAGGCTATCGGGCAGTACACAAACGGCGAGATCGGCGACGACGTTATCAAGGACTACGAAAACAACGCGTGCCCGACGTGCGGCTCCTGCTCGGGAATGTACACGGCGAATTCGATGAACTGCCTTACGGAGGCTATCGGTCTCGCGCTGCCGACTGCGGGCACCGAGCCCGCGGTGAATTCCGCGCGCAGACGCTTGGCAAAGGAGAGCGGCGAGCGCGTTGTCGAGCTTGTAAAGCAGAACATTCGCCCGCTTGATATTCTCACTAAGAAGAATATGGAAAACGCTCTCGCGACGGATATGGCGATAGGCGCTTCGTCGAATACGGTTCTGCATTTGCTGGCTATCGCTCACGAGGCGAAGGCGGACATCACGCTCGCCGACATCGACGCTATGAGCCGCAAGACCCCGCAGCTCGCTAAGCTCAACCCCGCAAGCAGCGTGTTCATCACCGATCTGAACGCCGTCGGCGGAATTCAGACGGTTATCCGCGAGCTTTCTAAGGGCGGACATATCAACGAGGACGTTCTGACCGTTTCGGGAACGCAGAAGGAGCGTATCGCGGCGGCTCGCGACGCGGACGGCGAGATCGTTCACACCGTTGCTTCTCCTATAAGAAAGGACGGCGGCATCGCGATACTCAGCGGCAACCTCGCGGAAAACGGCTCTGTCGTTAAGCAGGGCGCTGTTAAGCCCGAGATGATGGACTTCACGGGCACGGCAAGAGTATTCGACGGCGAGCAGGACGCGTGCGACGCGATTCTCGGCGGCAAGATACAGGCGGGCGACGTTGTCGTTATCCGCTATGAAGGACCTAAGGGCGGTCCGGGTATGCCGGAAATGCTTGCTCCGACGGCAGCAATCGTCGGCAAGGGACTGGACGGCTCCGTCGCGCTCATCACGGACGGACGCTTCAGCGGAGCTTCCCGCGGCGCGGCGATAGGTCACGTTTCGCCCGAGGCGGCGGAGGGCGGTCTTATCGCGTTCGTTGAGGACGGCGACAAGATACACATCGACATTCCGAACCGCAAGGTAGAGCTGCTCGTTGACGACGCGGTTATCGAGGAGCGCAAAAAGAAGGGCATCAAAGCCCCGCGCGAGTTTGAGGGTTATCTTAAGCGCTACGCGAAGATGGTTACTTCCTCCAACACGGGCGCGGTTTTTGAGGATTAAATCCGTTTATGAGAATTATAATCGGCTGGATAATCGTCGCGGCGCTTGTTTGCCTTTTGGTGTTCATCGTCGTCGGGAACATAACCCGCGAGGCGGCGTTAAGAAAAGCTATCAGGCGTTCCGAGAAATGGGAGCGCGAGCAGGATGAGCGGCGCGGATCGTAAAGGGTGGCTACAATGGAGTTTGTTATCTATTGGTCGGTCTTCGGGATCGTCATATGCGTGCTGTTTTATGCTGTCAGCGAATTGTCACGGAGGTTAAAAGCCAAGGAAGCGGCAAGAATAGCTCGGCGTAACGCCGAAGAGTACGAGGAGCTATGCCGGAAGGCTGCGTACAACCGCGAGCATTTGCCCAATGATCCGCTGCCGCCTATTCACCCGATCCCGGAGGAGGTTGACAGGATCATTCTAGCCCTTGGATATGATTTGTATGACAGCATAGAAAATCAGCTTGACCTTGATGAATACGACAGCGATTCGGTGAGCTATGTGCGTCTTATTTACAAGGATATTATGTGGTTTGTGAATAATCCCACCGATGTACACGACGGCGAGGAGTATAAAATTTTAGAGGAGTATCTGCGCGGTCGTTACCCTATCTCCGATGAAAGCATTAAGAAAGCGTTGCGTTTGCTTTCGCGGTGGCGTTGTATGCCTAATTTATAGCAAGTCGAAGGGGCGTTCGATGAACGTCCCTTTATCGCGTAATGGTAGAAAAACCGGCACGAGCTGTTTTTTGCAGCCCGCGTTTTGCTCCGGGACACATCTTGACACGAAAAGTCGGGACATTTCCAAAAAAATGTGGTATACTTGATTTACAGGGGGAGGGAAGCGCAATGGAATGGATAAAAGCGATAAGCGCGGCTATCGAGTATATCGAGAGCAATCTCACGGAGAATATTTCGGCGGAGGAGATCGCGGGGCAGGTGAATATCTCTCCGTTCTACTTTCAGAAAGGCTTTAGCTTGCTTTGCGGCTACACCGTGTCGGAATATATCCGCAGCCGCCGTCTGGCTCTCGCCGCGGGAGAGCTGGCAAACGGCGCGAAGGTCATCGACACCGCCGTAAAATATTGCTACGATTCGCCCGACAGCTTTGCGAAAGCGTTTTACCGCTTCCACGGCGTTACTCCCTCTATGGCGCAGAAGAACTCGGCTACGCTTAAAGGCTTCGCGCCGCTGAAAATATCATTGACTTTGAAAGGCGGTAAGACTATGGATTACAGAATAGTAAAAAAAGAGAGCTTCGCGGTTTTGGGAATTATGAGAAGGTTCTCATACGAAAACGCGCAGACGGAGATCCCGAAATTCTGGGACGAGCACAACAAAAGCGGAAACTTCAAATACGTCGGCGGAATGTTCGGCGTATGCTTCGACGGCGAAATGAAGAACAGCGACTTCGACTATATGATCGCGGACGTTTACAACCCCTGCGTTGATATTCCCGAGGGCTTTGTGACTAAGGTGATCCCGGCGTTCACCTGGGCGGTTTTCCCGGTAAAGGGAGCAATGCCCGACGCGCTGCAGGACGTAAACAAGAAGATATTCTCGGAGTGGATGCCCGCTATTGGCGATTACGAGTTCGCGGCGGGTTACAGCATCGAGATGTACGCCGACCCCGCCGACTATCCCAAGGGAACGGAGGACGAAAACTACTACACCGAGATCTGGGTGCCTGTTAAGAAAAAATAAAAGGTTAGAGACAGACAGTTAGAGGCAAAAAAAAGACTCTGCGCTACGTAGTTATCCTTTTGGACAATTCGGGTTGTGAAGATATGTTCTGAAGTATCTTGATTTTTTTGTCAAAATATTGTATAATATATAATAACTCGAATAAAAAGGAGGCTTCTTATGCTGACATCAGATATTGAGGAAAAGCTTAATACCCCCGGAATGTTTGACAAGGATATAATTGAGAATAACCCGCCCCCGGAGCTTCCCGATGTTTTAAGCCGATACATAGATGAAAAGAAAATGACCAAAGCCGATGTTATCCGAATACTCAATGTTGCCCGCAATTACGGTTATCAGATATTAAACGGAACGCGTCCTGTCACAAGGAATATCCTGCTTCAGATATCTCTGATATTAAAGCTGGATATAGATCAGATCAACTATTTGCTGCGTCTTGCGGAAAAGCCGCAGCTGTACGTTCGCAATATCGTGGACGCGAGAGTATTCTATGCGGTGAAGCATAATATGGAGTATTACGACGCTCTGGATTTCATCTGGGGCAAAAGCGTTATATAAACAGAAATATCCTCCCCGAGGTTTTGTCAACGCGCGGTATAAAAGTATTTCGTGGTCGAGCGATAACGTTCGACCACGAAATTTTCTTTGAGGCGTATTGAAAAAGGCTCAGCCTTTTTGGGGAGGATATTGATTTTGTAGGTGTTACGTTGCAAACGTAATGCGAATGGCATCGCCCGTGTACTCTCCGGAAAAACCGGAAACGGTTATCCCGTATTTTTCCGAAAGGTCGGAAATGTACGATTCCTGCATTTTTGCCCAAAGCTCGTCGACATAATCATACATCAAATAAAACTCAAGCGGTCCCTCTTGGTTGTCAAACCATTTTTTCGTTTCCTCAAGCAGGGAGTTATACACGGTATCGTCCAAGCCAAAGTATAATTTCTTGTTCATATAATCATCAATGTAGTAATTTGTTACGATCGGGTCCTCTAATGTTTCGTCGTAGAACGGAATTATCAACGAATATTCCTCGCCGTAATCTCCGAGAATCTCAAAAGCACCTGCGTTAAACCACACGTCAGTATAAAGGAACCAAAAATGAGTGATATTACCGTTTTCGGTAAAAGGTATCTCATGTACCGCACCGGACGGCATGAGCCCGTCTGTAAAGGTATTGATATTATACCACTGATCATCGATCTTTATACGAACTATGGCAGAATAGTCTTCTTCTCCGTCAGTTTCAACAACAAGGCTGTCAAAGCCCATTCTTTGCGCGTAATCGCAGAGCGTTCTCGCGACGCCGAGATCGTCCGCCGCGTGATCTATCAGTACGCCGTGGGTGCTTGAGGCGGTAGGTCCCGAATTGCGCGCTACATGCTCGGTCTCTTTTAAAATCATATCGTGGATATCGCAAAGAAGTTTTATCCTTGTCGCGGGGTCGTCATATCTGACAGTATCATGAATGGATTGAACGATATAATCGTTCGCAGCCATACGGTCAATTCCCGTATATATCGGAGATATTGAATTGACATACTCATCGGGATCGGGTTCTTTATTACTGTTCAGATCGTTATAGTTGAGATTGTAACCCTGCGTATCATTTAAAGCCGGATTTTCGTTCAGCACAAAATTGAAGATCTTATCTATATCGCCGACTTTATATGTAAGCGAGGGCAGGACTATATTCTTCTCGTTTGCCCTGACTCCTACAAATATATATTCGTAAAGTGCTTTTGCGTCGCCGCTCAGACAAGAATACAAGGGCTTGTTAAAGCCTTCCTGACTTAGGTCGGGGCTGTTTCCGATCGTGGCGGTCGCTCCGCCGTCGGAGGTTGATGTGTCGCCTCCCGTCGTGGATGAGCTGCCGCTTGTGTCGGGCGTGATGTCGGCAGCGGGCTTGTACGCCTTTATTGCAAGTGGGATAATGATCGCCGCGACCAGCACGCCGCAGGCTATCTCAATAAACGTGCGGAGATGACGGCGGAAAAAGCTCCGCTTGGGCTTCATCAGCTTAATGGAAACGTTCATTCCATTTCCCACGGACACGGGCTGAGACTCCGCGTCTTCATTTGAGGCTTCTCCGGGCGTTATGATCGGCTCGGGCTTGATGTCGAGCTTGTCAAGCGCTTTTTTCAGCTCGTAAGCGTCCGGGTATCTTTCGTCAATGTTGAGCTTGGTGGCTTTGGTAATTATCTCCCACAGAGAGGGCTCAACGTCAAATATATTTTCCTTAAACGTGTCGTCATCATCAAACCGCCCTGAGGGATCCTCGGGAATATCTCCGGTCAGCATAAAATAAAGCGTTGTTCCCAGCGCGTAAACGTCCGTCCACGGACCCTGATTTCCTTTTTTCCTGTACTGCTCGGGCGGAGCGAAGCCCGGCTTTAATATTACCGAAAATGTCTGTGAATATTCGGCGACAACCTGCCGCGCCGCACCGAAATCGATAAGCTTTATATCCCCGTTTTCGCACAGGATAACATTGTCGGGCGTAATATCTCTATGCAGCACGGACGCGCTGTGCGCAACGATAAGCGCGCCCACTATGTTCTTTGCCGCAAACAGCGCTTTCGGCGCACTGAGTACGCCATTTTCGCGGATATACTCCTTGAGCGTGCAGCCGCGAAGATACTCCATGGCTATGTACACGGTGTCGTTTTCATAGAAGCAATCGTAAACGCCCACGATGTTGGGGTTGCCGTTGAACCTTTCGACAAGCTTAGCTTCGTTATAGAACTTCTCCGCGCCGAGTTTGAACGCCTCGGCACTGTCGGCGGATGTGACCGACACTTCGGTGCTTTCGGACGTGCGTTGAGCAAGCCCGTATGGATAATACTCTTTTATGGCTACTTTTTTGCACACAAGCGCGTCATAAGCCAGATATGTTATCCCGAAGCCGCCTTTTCCTATCACGCGCCCGATAACGTATCTGTTCTGCAAAACGCTTCCGGGCGCAAGCATTGTCGGATCGGGGGCGCTGTCCGCGGAATTGAACCCGCAGCTTTTGCACACCGTTCCCGTTGTTGTTTCAAAGCAATTCTCGCAAAAATGCCTGCCGTTGATCTCTATCATTTGTTCACACACCTTTCCCAACATAAGTATACCATATATTTTTTAAATAATCAAGCACTTTTTGGAGATTTTACGGCAATAAACTCGGAACAAGACCTTTTTCGCGTAAAAAAATAATTAGTATTCCTAAATTGCAGACCAAAAACGCTTCCAAGTCGTGTATAATATATTTGTTAGAAAATGTCGAAATTTACGGCATATATAAACAGGAGGTACTTATATGAAGAACAACAAAAAAATTATTGCGGCTGCCGTGCTTGCGGCGGTTTGTCTTTCCGGCTGCAACGACAACAGCGAGCCTCAGAACCCCGGCTATAACATCATAGACGCTCCGGTTAAGTCGTCTATTACCGATACGATTGAAACCTACGAGCCCGAGACATCAAGCGCGGAAACTTCCAAACCCGAGACATCGAGCGCGGAGACTTCCAAGTCCGAAACATCGTCAACCTCTTCCACACAATCCGAAAGCAAATATCCCGATATAGTTGTCACCGTCGATTGGAATGACAGCGATAATAACTCCAAGTCTGATGACAAATCGATTGGTTATAAGAGTCCGGCAACTAAAGAAGAAAAATTAGTGGACGCTCTGATTGACGAACTCAAGTTAAACGATAATAAAAAATCGGATATGGAAAAGCTCTGCATTTTGGGAAAATGGTTTAGCGATAATACGGAATATGACCATGAATTAGAGGCTACCGGAAATTATGGTCTGGAAACCAAAGTGAGCTATCTTCTTACCAAGCATTCCGGAGTATGTGCTACATATGCGGAAACCGCATACGTGATTCTTTCCAAATGTGGTATAGATACATTGATCTGTGATAATAAAAACATTAACCATGCGTGGAATGCCGTGAAAATTAATGGTAAATGGACATATACGGATTTCACCGGCGGACCGGATACGCTCATACTCGGTTCAAGCCGTCATGGTTTACCCAAATATACTGTAATAAATTGGGGCACGAGCTACGGCTACGCCGGTGCTAAACCCGATATTTCGGAGATATCTTCCGATCTGCGCCTATTTGATTTTAACGGAAAAGAACTGGAGGTTCACAAGGAAGCGGACGGCTTTTCGTATGTGGACAGCAGCGGTAAGACGTGGAAGACGAAATTTTAATTTTACTTAGCAATGCGTTGTTTTGGCGATGACGAATATTCAGTACGAAACGGCATTGCACAAAGTTGTAACGGTTTTGTGCAATGCCGCTCGAAATACAGAAAGGTGGATATTAAACATGAAGAAGATTATGGGAATTTTAATGGCGACTGTGATGGTAGTGACGCTTGCTGGCTGTTCATCAAATGAGCACGACTATCTAAAAGAAGCGGAGGCTACGCGCAGCCGCGCGAATAACGTTGTCGATCAGTCATTTTATACAAACGATGTGCGCAGCGCAGCCCAAGGGTATCTCGCAGTTCTTATGGAATGGAGCAACGCTGCAGAAAGTGTAGATAATCCCGATGAGATAATCCGCATTACCAGACAAACTATAGAAAAAGGCAATGAATATTTAGCTAAGATAGAAAGGCTTAATCCGCCCGATGATGAAAAGCTTTTCCATAGAGAGCTTCTTGAGTGGGTCGACATTGGGCGTGAACTTCAAAATGATTTGTCCGATTTTTGTGAGAGTATAAGTGATGAAGACGAAAAAAAGCTCAATGCAGTGTCTTCAAAATTTGATTCTCACGTGGATAAATTTGATAGCAAGCTTCAAGAACTGGCTAACAGCAAGGATTGGTTTAAAAGAGCGGTGGAGGACTACCTCTAATTAAACGTTTCCATGTTCGCTCCGGGTGGAGTGGCATATTATGGCATATCTATATATTTTAAGTGTTCCAAGTTGGTATATGGTGAGCGATATTATACACTAACGGCGGGCTTGTCGGAACTAGCAGTCGCAGACAAGTTCAATTGAGTAATAAATAGCCCGAACAGCGATTTGCTGTTCGGGATTTTTCGATAAAAGAAAGAAAACGGCGCAGCAAGATTGAATATTTATCTGACAACTGTCAAAACATCCTTATCCATCACGCAAACCGTATCACAAAGCACGTCGATGTCTTCGGCGGAGTGCGAAGCGATCAAAACCGTTTTCCCCTGCGACTTCAAATCGAGGAGATACTTGCGCATATCGGCAACGCCGTCCTTGTCCAAGCCGTTCATCGGCTCGTCGAGGACAAGCAGTTCGGGATCTTCCATTATTGCTTGAGCAAGCCAAAACGCTTTTCAAAATCTCGTTTTTCTGCAATGTCAAATTTACATTCTTTATTTCTATCACAACTATCACCCCTCCGAATTGTTCGCCGAGCAATCAAATTTTTTCAGACGAATTAAGCTCAGAATAATCAAAAGAACAATGAAAACCCCGAAATAAAGCCCCGAACACCAAATCGGATAAAACGGCGCGCGGCGAAATTCGGTGTAGTGCAGCCAGACTATCGAATTCGCCATAGGCAGCGCCCACATAAGCGACGCTATTATCGAGCAGAGCGCCGAGCCGATTGAGATCATTCCGCCGCAGACGATAACGCCCATCGTCTTTTTTCCGAGAATAGTGAAGCACATCATTATCATTCCGAGCAGGATTATGTAGATAAAAACGAACAGCGTACTTTGCAGCGCCGCGCCCGTAAGTGACAGGTGATTGAACAGATTTTTCGGGAGCAAAAGCGCGCCGTAGCTCTGCGCTTGGTCGGGGAATTCCACGGAGAAATGCAAAGCGACGTCGCTCCAACTTGTTCCCCAAACGCTCTCGAGTGCCGTCGGAATTACGCTTGCGGCGAATATGAAAGCAAGATACGCGGCGCTCATCATCACAAGGCTCAGAAGCTGTCCGCAAAACCAATTTACCCTGCCCGTTCTCACCAAACCGAACATCGCGCTGCCGTCGATTTTGGGGAAATCCGATGAGATCGCCAGAAATCCGAGCGGTATTATCAGCAGCAGCGAGCCGGAATTCAGCGCGGCAATGTACGGCTCGATCGCGTTCAGCGGCTTTCCCATAAGCGCGGCGTTCTCCTTTAGCGGCTGTATCGCGCAGATGTAAATAAACACAACAAGCACCGCGAGAATAATCATTCGCGAGTTCAGCGCCCATTTTATAAAGTCGGTCTTCGCGCATTTTATTGATGTTTTTATGTTGATCATCTCAATGCCCCCTGTCCGTTCGTTTTTCCATAATTATCGCAAATCCCGCAAAGCAAATTCCCGCGAAAATCACCGTGACAATCAGCGTTATCCAGAACGATTTTCCGACTTCCGCGTATACGAGCCGGCTCGCGGCGTCCGGGAAAAGCGGCGCGATGAAGTCCGAAACAGCGTAATTCTTCGAAGCCCACGCGTTCGTCTGTATCTTTACGAGAACAGCCTCCAAAATGAATTTCAGCATAAACGGAAAGCACAAGGCGATGTACGGATTTTTGCAGAACGCGCAGATAAAAAACGCGGGCAGCACGCTTGTCATTCCGTAAATGAACGCCGAGAGCAGCTTTTTCGCAAGACCCGCAAGCACCCCGTTAGGGAAAGCCCATTCTATCTGTTCGAGGGTGCAGGAATTCTGGAATAAAATAAACGCAAAAATCCCGAAAATAATCACGCCGAGCGCCGTGCAAAGTCCGCCGCCCAATATCGCCGAAACGAATTTTGAAACGTAATATTTCCCGCGGCTTGTGCGCGAGAGCGTGAGGATCATATTGCCGCTCGTGCGCTCGGCGATAAACGAAATAACGAACGGAAACGAAGCCGTCACGGGGAGCGCCATTGCCGAATATCCTGTAAGAGCCATACGAATTATCATCGGCGGGAGGAAGTCGGGGAGCTGCGCGCGGACGGCGGGTTTAATCAGAAACAGCGCCTCGAACACCGAATAGGCTTTCGAGGTTGAATAGTCCACATAAACCTGCACGGAGAAGCATAAAACCACAGTCGCGGCAACTGCGGCGGCGAATTCCCAGCCCGATAAAACCCGCGCGAAATCGTTTTTTAAGTTTCTCATATCATTACCCCTGAACGTAAACGTGGACTTCGCCTGTGTGCATATTTACAAATGTATGGTACTG